>DPLM01000089.1 GCA_003541985.1 Deltaproteobacteria bacterium
CACGTAAGGACATACTTCCTCCTTAAATTAAGGAACTAGCAATTTTGTCTGAAATTCCAATTTTAATGTTAGGTTCCATACCATGAATTTAAATTAAAATATCTTAATAAAATCTATAATTTTAGTTATCTGTATTAGTTGATATCCGTGAGAAAATTCACAGAGATCAACTTCCCCACAAATGCAGACTTAGTTTAAGAGACTCAATACAGACTGCGAACGTGCATTAGCTTGGGCTAGCATTGCGGTAGACGACTGAACCATGATCTGGTTGCGAGTAAACTTGGTCATCTCTTCTGCCATATCCGCATCACGTATTACAGACTCTGAGCTCATTACGTTCTCGTGTGCTATCCGCAGGTAATTCAGATTACTTTCCAGATTATTTTTCTGGAAAGCTCCAATTTCTGCTCGTGTAGAAGCAACCTCTTCCAAAGCTCGGTCTAGTACCCGCATACTATCCTGAGCCTTTACTGGTGCAGTCACATCAATATCTGCTAGAGACTGAAATCCACTGACATTACCGATTCCAGTACCAAGACTATTAGTACGCATATTGCGCAGAGCCAACGAAGTTGTCTGCTCTGCATTTGAACCAATCTGGAAGATCAGAGAATTCTGAGCAAGCGTGACAGTACCTGCTTTAACCGGATCCAGATCTCCCAATGCTGCTTCGCTGAGTTGCATCGGAGGAGTCATGATTGGTGGGATGTCCGGAGGACTTGGCTGACCTGGCAGAGAATCGCCTGTATAGCGAATCGCTAAACCATCAGTATTCTCATTACCAACGTTCCCCGTTAGAATCTGGCCTTTGCCTGTTGCCTCTTCCCCACTAATCTCACCGGCTACATCCAGCCCGTTTGCGACGGTATCGTAAACATTTCCTTGAGAAGAAACCAATCCAGCCGTCGAGCTGGCTACTTTGAAGGAATAGTCGCTTCCAAATTCCTTGTGGCGCAAGCTGATGATCTGTCCGTCGTTTGCACCTGTCTCATCTTCTGGAGACCGGATCATGTCAATGTTCAGTCCAGCTTCCTTGATCGCGGCATTCAGAGCGTTCATATTGTTTTCGACCGTTTCTCCTTTGATAGTTCGGAAGTTCACTGTCTTGGAACCCTCTGTGATCGTAATCTGCTCTCCACGATCAATGATGTCATTGGTCAGGGCAGTTGTGCCTGTGACCTGTGCTCGACGTGATGCTTGGGTGATACTCACTTCATAGCCAGTCGCCCCAGAACTCTTGGTCGCCTGGGTGGCACCAACGAATTCGAGGTTTGCTCCGGAAACCACACCAGTTGCTCCTTTGCTGCCATCCAGCAACGTTTTGGAACCATACTGGGTATTCTGAGCGATTCGATTGACCGTGGCTAAAATATTGTCAATTTCCTGTTGATCCGCACGTAACATTACATCATCGTTGACAGCTTCGTTCGCAGCGTGAACTGCTAACTGCCGAGCAGTAATCAAGGCCGAACTCACCTCATTCAGGGCAGCTTCTGCCGTTTGAACTAGAGAGATGCCTGCTTCAGAGTTGTCGATCGCCTGCTTCAAACCGGCTGTTTGGGATCGCAAGCGTTCGCTAATCACGAGAGATGCAGGGCCATCTGCTCCTTGATTGATTTTCAGACCTGACGACAAGCGTTCCATCGATTTAGTTTGCTCGTTATTGTTGAGAATCAAGTTTCGATGCGAATTTGTTGCTGCTACATTGGTATTGACTCGTAATGACATTTTTTTCATCCTTGAAAAATTTCGGACCTACTTGTCCTGATTGTGGGCTACTTCACGTCCCTGTGTCGTAATCCCGGATTGCTTCACGTAATGTGAAACATGATGATTCAGCTGTGAAAAAAACCTTCTTGGTTCTTTATTTCACAAACTGGTTTGAAAAATCTTTTTTCCCTAGCCGGAAGAGTCTATTTAGAAAACTGGGATTTGATCCCTAATTTATAGAAAATCTAGATAACTATGATTGTCTGTATTTTAAAGAAAGCGGACTTTGAATTAGCTTTTTCAAGCCAATCACTAAGCCTCAGCAAAATCTCGATATCGGAGAACAAAAAACTATAAGAGGCCTACCTTTATCCAGAAGTAGTCCGTGGAGAACCCACTAAGATTCTCCACATGAACACTAAAACTTAACCGTTCAGTAATCGGAGAACAGACTGAGACCTTGCATTCGCCTGAGCCAACATCGCTGTTGAAGACTCAACCATGATCTGGTTGCGAGTAAACTTGGTCATTTCTTCAGCCATGTCAGCATCACGGATCACAGACTCTGAGCTCATTACGTTCTCATGCGCAATACGCAGGTAGTTGAGATTGCTTTCCAGGTTGTTTTTCTGGAAGGCTCCAATCTCTCCTCGCGTCGAGGACACTTCTTCCAAAGCCCGATCTAACACACGCATACTATCCTGAGCTTGAATCGCGTTGGTCACGTCGATATCTGCCAGAGATTGGAAGCCGCTGACATTCTCAACGCCAGTACCGAGACTGTTGGTACGCATGTTCCGCAGAGCCAACGACGAGGTTTGCTCTGCGTTTGAACCAATTTGGAAGACCAGAGAGTTCTGCGCCAGTGTAACTGTTCCAGCATTGATTGGTGTGAAGTTTCCTAAATCTCTCTCTGCAAGCTGTACTGCGGGCTCCAAAGAGTCTGGAACATCTGCTGGATTTGGTTCACCCGGTAGCGCCTCACCAGAATAACGAATGGCCAAACCGTCAGTGTTGGCGTTTCCAACATTACCTGTAAGTACTTGGCCCTTTCCAGTTGCTTCCTCACCATTGATCTCTCCAGCTACATCCAAGCCATTGGCAATGGTGTCATACACATCGCCTTTGGAGGAAAGTAGTCCTTCAGTAGTACTCGAAACTTTGAAAGAGTGTTCACTTCCAAATTCTTTATGACGCAAGCTAATGATTTGGGGAGCATTCGCGTTCGTTTCACTCTCTGGAGCACGCATCAGCTCAATATTCAAACCTGCTTCCTTGATCGCAGCATTCAAAGCATTGAGATTGTTCTCTACAGTCTCGCCTTGGATCGTCTTAAAGTTCACCGTCTTAGAACCCTCCGTAATAGTCAGCTGCTCCCCACGGTCAATGATGTCATTAGTCAGTTCGACAGTCCCCGCCATCTGAGCCCGGCGTGCTGCCTGAGTAAGGCTCACCTCGTAGCCTGTTGCCCCAGAACTTTGAGTTGCCTGAGTTGCTCCAACAAACTCCAGATCAGCCCCGGAGACGACACCAGTCGCTCCCTTGCTACCATCCAGCAAGGTTTTGGTCCCGTACTGAGTGTTTTGGGCTATGCGGTTGACAGTCGCCAGAATGTTATCAATCTCCTGTTGGTCAGCTCGAAGCATTACATCATCGTTGACCGCCTCGTTAGCAGCGTGAACTGCCAACTGTCGAGCAGTAATCAGCGCTGAACTGACCTCATCCAATGCTGCTTCTGCCGTTTGAACTAGGGAAATTCCAGCCTCAGAGTTGTCAATCGCTTGCTTTAAACCTGCTGTTTGGGATCGTAAACGTTCACTGATCACCAAAGAAGCTGGTCCATCAGCCCCTCGGTTGATCTTCATCCCAGACGACAGACGTTCCATCGACTTTGACTGCTCAGTATTATTAATTGTTAAATTGCGATGTGTATTAATCGCAGAAACATTGGTATTCACACGTAAGGACATACTTCCTCCTT
>DPLM01000363.1 GCA_003541985.1 Deltaproteobacteria bacterium
AATAGGGTTTTACAAAAGCGCGAGGAGCAACTGGTTTGGGAGACAATCCTGAGGAAGGACCTCAAGGATTCAATAGATTTTCTGCAAATTTTGCCTTTGGTTCGAACTGTTCAAGAAACCAATCGTTTGTGGCAAATTCATCTGCGGTCAGGACATCAAGACTTTCAGCCCAACCACACTTGGGAGAAATTCACGAAATGGCAAACAGCATTCACAGATCTTTGTGAAGTCGAGGGCTGGTGGACCGAAGCAGACCTAATATCTAAATGCCTGAAATGGATTCAGGAAGACAAAATTCCTATTCCTGAAAAATTTTGGTTCGTCGGCTTTCGAAAAGGTGAAGATTTATTACTTGATGAACTGAAACAATCACTCAAATTGCGCACCTCCACTTTTTTCGATTGGCAAATAGCTAAGCTTAAATCTAAAAAACCCACAATTCGTTGCTTCGCAGATCAGGAGTCTGAGCTTCGAACTGCTATTGACTGGCTTGCCAAAGTTCGAAAGAAACAACCTCAAGCCAGATTGGCTTTATTGATCCCGGGACTTTCTCAGCTTCAGCAAACTGTGAGGCGATTGTTGGATGAACAGTTGATACCAGATTTTGAATGGCAAACTGAATGTAGCCATGATGTCTACCAAATAATGACCGGTCAACCTCTCTTCGAATTAAAGGCTTTTCAACATCTGAGTCATTGGTGGGAAATCCTACAACTACTCTCCAGCTCAAGCTATCTCAAAATCCCTTTTGAGCTGCTTTCGCATGTACTTCGTTCAAGTTTCTGGAAATCTAAAGATTCTCAGGAGTCTCTTATTCAACTGGAAATGGCTCTACGCGATAAAGAATCTCTCAATGTAAACCATAGTCTATTGCGGCATTTAACTGAAAAAACTGGTTGCCTGCATTTTCTGGAATTACTTGATGGTTTGAAAGAACTCATCGCAAACACACCCAAGAAACAGCTGCCTTCAGAATGGACTGAATTTTTGAGAACGGTAAGCCAACGGCTAGGCTGGGATCCAGGCAGAGAGTGGGATGAAGAGCGCGAGTTATTCCAGGATCTTTCTCAATTGGACAGCATTATCGGGCCTATCCAGTTGGGCACCCTACTTCAGCAAGCCCGCAGAAGGCTTCAACAAAGGATTTACTATCCTATCCAAAATAGTGCATCCGAAAAAATTCTGATCATGGATACTCAGGATCTTTTAGATCTCCCTCTTGATTGTCTCTGGATCTGTGGGTTGACCAATGAGCAGTTTCCCCCACGGTTAAGAAAGTCTAACCTGCTACCGGCAACCTTACAAAATAATCTTAGCCTAAACTACATGAATTTTGAGCAGGTGGAAAAGAGCAGTCAGGATCTTTTAGAACGATGGGGAAACCAAACAAATGATTTAGTGTTAAGTAGTCCCTTATCCATTGAGGGTCGTGAAGTACGTCCAAGTGTCTGGATCAATTGGCCTGAAAAGGTCGAAGAGCCAGCAGGTTCAAGACAGTTGGATCCGCTCTGGATAGATTTTGCCAACAATCAAGTCACTTTGGAAACATTCTCCGATTCCATTGGTTTACCACTCCTTCTAGGCACAGCAGTGCGAGGTGGAACAAGCGTCCTAAAAGCTCAGGCTCTGTGCCCCAGAATGGCCTATGCTGAGTATCGCTTGGGTGCCAAGCATCCGACTATTCCTCGAGCAGGCCTATCTCCAATACAACGAGGGAATTTGGTCCACTGGTCTCTTGAGAACTTTTGGAATCAAGCACATAGATCATCTTCTTTGAAAGATATGTGTCAGGTCCAAGTATGGATAGCAAATAGTATCGAGGCTGCTCTGGAGCGTTTTGAGAATTATTATCCAGGGATGATGAAAAAAACATTTCGCAGGCTGGAAGCGCGCCGTCTTAACATCTTGCTCCTCGACTGGTTAGATCTTGAGAAAAGTCGTATTCCTTTTATTGTCAAAGCATCTGAAGAAAAAGGTGAACTTTTACTAGGCGGACTGAGATTCAGCGTTCGAATCGATCGGGTGGATCGCCTAGAACATTCAAATCATCTTATCTTACTTGATTACAAATCTAAGACAGGAAATTCCTCAACAAGTTGGTTCAGGCAACGAATTACTGAACCACAACTCCCCTTGTATGCTGTGAATCTTTGGGAAGGGACTCTTGCAGCCATAGCTTTTGCCCAAGTCCATAATCGAGAATGTAGTTTTAAAGGAATTCAAGCTGAGGAGGGTTCACTTCCAGGAATCAAGTCTTTTGACAAACATCCTCACAGAAAGGAATTACCCGATGGATACGATTGGAACACTCTGATCACAGATTGGCGGGTTCACCTGGAAGATGTTGCATATGAGTTCGCACAAGGTGTTGCCCCACTCAGTTACGGTATCCAAGTGTATTCTTCAGATAACCTGATTGAACAGATTTTTGCTTATTCGGGAGCAAGAGGATTTTGTAGGATCTATGAAACCCATGTTCCTACATTTAATGAGGATCTTTTTTGGGAAATTGATAGTACATAAAACTGATACATTCAGTGGAGTATTTCATCCAGTAGACGCCTAAGACGAAGTCCTATTTCTTTTTCTCGTTGTGTCTCAGTGAGTTTGTCCGGATCGCCCAAATAGCCCACTACAATTACTGTGTAGGGTTCCTGATTTTGATTCAAACCAAAAGCCTCCTTAGCTGCTTCTACTGAGAAACCTCCCATTTGATGCAGGTAAATTTGACGAAAGGTAGCCTGGATTGCAAGCTGGGCAATTACCTGCCCCAGATCATAAACAGCATGTCGGTTAAACTTTCCATTGCAAGTGAAAAGCAATCTGGCGACTGCCATTATTAAAACAGGAGCCTGTTGAGCCCAACTTCGATTTCCTTCAGACATACAATTCAGCAAGACTTGGTGCCGTACGTCACCACGATGAGTTATCAAAAGTTGCCAGGGCTGCTCAATGAAGCAGGAAGAAGACCAGCATAAAGCCTCGAGCATGGCTTGTAACTCCATCTCTGGAATTGGTTTTTGATCAAAAGCTCTTGGGCTCCAGCGATCCCTGATAGATTGAAGAATCGGCAGATCTGTGTCAACGGATTTGCTCACTTAGCCTCCTTAAAAGTTAAATTATTTTAGAATGAAAATCATATTCAAGCATTTGTCCTAGTTTCGACATTGAGCTCAAAGAGAAATAGGTGTGGTTTCAAAAGAGGGAGAAAATTAATATCTTCCTTCTCAATCACAGCACCATCCCCGACGCGCAGTTCAATGTGCGGAGCCTGAGTTTTCAATAAATGAGTTAAAGC
This sequence comes from Deltaproteobacteria bacterium, assembly GCA_003541985.1. Taxonomy (GTDB): domain Bacteria; phylum SAR324; class SAR324; order SAR324; family NAC60-12; genus JCVI-SCAAA005. The sequence goes on from DPLM01000363.1 coordinate 3,299, forward strand.
CAATCGGCAGGATTTCGGTGTGCCAGAGAAGGTAAGGCGCTGGACTGAGAATGATCACGCCTTGAAGCTTGAAATTCCCAGAGAGGACATGGGACAGGGACAACCTCCTGAATTTCTGCTCAGAGAGGAACTCTC
>DPLM01000182.1 GCA_003541985.1 Deltaproteobacteria bacterium
GGTGAGCGTGAAGCGTTTGCAGATGATCATCCTGAGCACGCATTGCGTCCTCATTTGATTCCAGAGACTTGGGAGATTGTAGCAGTCTTGCTGACTCAGGAAGAAAGAAATTTGATTCAGCCAGAGGAAGTTGAGATCTTGGTGGATAATTCAGGATTTGTTACCCCCTTTCGTTATCAGTTTAGGGAGCGTGAGCAGCCAGAAGAGACTTGGGAGATTGCTACTAAAGGGTTGTTGGGACGAGTAGAAATGTTGCATCCCAATACTGAAGATTCATGAAACTTCCAAAAGGGTTCACGATTCTCGAAATACTGGTTGCGATGTCTATCCTCGTAGTGACTTTGATCGCGATCTACCAAAGTTTTTCGACTTCACTATTCATTCTTAATTCCACACAGAATTTATGGCTAGCGATCACAGGTTCTCAGAACGAACTGCTCCGCTGGGAACGTAGCTTGAGCTCTCCAGTTTCATTGGCGCAGGGCGAAATTGCTGATGAAGAAGATCCTCTTTTTGGATTTGCCTGGGAACGAAAAATTGAAGATACTGAACCCTTGCCTGGGATCATCATCCGACGGGTCTACTATCGTTTGAAATGGAATGAAGCAGGATCTGAATACAGCTATGATGCGGAACTCTACGTCAAACCTACCGATCCGAGATAAATCGTTTTTTCAAAAAATCAGTGGCTTCTCCTTGTTGGAAGTGCTGGTTTCAATGGCAATTCTTGGCCTGCTAGTAACCTTGCTCTACAGTAGCTTCTCCCAAATATCCAGAACCTCGTTGAGCGTAGAGAAGTCGCTGCGGGGTCGTGAAGAATTACGTCTACTTATGAAGGTAGTACTAGACGATCTGCAAGCAATGCAGTATTTGTCTCGCCTTGTCGAATTGAATGAATCAGAGAGCCCTGGGGTACAGATTGATAGTTTTGAGACAGGTTTAATTGCTAGGCTAGTTGAGGGCCCTCAAGGAGCAGAATCTTCTTCGGCAATTGACTTTCATGCTGCACGGCGTGCTCGCTTTTATCCAGAATGGCGGCAACAAGACCCTAGGCTGCATGAGATTGGTTATCGGATGCAGGAAAGTTCTGAAACAGGTCGTTGGGAGTTGTGGCGCAGAGAAGATTTTTATGTGGATCCCGATTTGTTTGAGGGCGGAAGAGATTACATGCTGACTGATCGTGTGACCGGATTTTTGGTTGAATTACTTGAGCAGGAAATTGAACTAGCTGATGGAGGAACCCAAGAAAATTGGGTGAAAGATTGGGATACTCAGGAGTTAGTTTGTGAACGGAATACTGAAGACAGTAACTCTTTTTGTCTGCCTAGAGCAATTCGATTGAGTATGGTCTTAGAGGATGAGGATGGACAAACGCTGGAAGAATCTCTGACGATCAATCTCTGCGTTCGTCCATGTAAGCCGGAGTGGTTCGAATGACTGAATTGGTTCAGGAATGTTGCTCAATTCCTGTTAAAGAACGATTTGAGTCGATGTAACTTTGTATTGCTTGAAGAATCAGGTCAGTTTTACTTAGACCGGTCTGTTCGCAAAGTGCTTCAACTTCTTGAAGCATCTCATCAGAAATTCGAAAGCCCATGCGTGTTCTGAGCGGCTTATCAAGTTTTAGAGGTCTACCCCTTCTCCGGGTTTCCTCGACCAGAATATTTGCGTAAGAGGTATCATCTTTAAAATTGGTAGATGGTGGAAGTTGACTGATGTCATTTAGTACATCTGGGGTCGTGCTATCGAAACTGACTTCATTTTGGTAATCGATTGGAGTGACGAGATCCATTTCTAACCTTTCAGTGTTTGTTCAGTTGTTGCGGGAATCCCCACTTCTGCTAATAAAGCAAGTTGGGGAACAATGAAAAAAATCATTGTGTTCCTCCTCGATCAGTTGGTGTTGGTGCGTACGGTTCAAGATTTTTTACTCAAAAAGTAAGTTAATTGAAGGCAACCCTACACACTGACTAGATTAAAATTGAGCAGGATATGGGCTCCTACTGTTGACGGTTAAGAACATATTAGTTCAAGAAATTTGCGAACTAAGTTTGTGTTAAGATTTTTTTTGTTGTTGTTTGAAGTTTTTGGTATTTTCTTTTCTCCAAAGAGCGCAGGTATGATGAATTTGTTCTGGAAACGGGCTAACCGAGGTCTGCTTGACATCCACAGTTTCTTACGAAATGATAGCCTCGATCTTCAATATTACAGTACATTTACTGAAATAGTGTTACTGTCACTGATGAGATCAACTCTCTGCATTGGTAGCAAGAAGCGAAGAAGTAAAAGCAACGATTTAATTGACCTAAGCTAAAGATTTCGATTTCAAACACCAGTAAATTGCTCACCATAGTCGTACATATTTTAGTTAATTCAAAAATTACTAAATTTTTTACTAAACTGCAACTGTAATTGCAAATTGAACTTGTGGTAGCAAATTATGCCCAAGGTCTTATATTACAATATCAGCTTGAAAAACCATGCCACGTTCGACAATTTTAATTGTAGAAGATGAACCTAAGATTTCACAACTGTTAGGGGATTATCTTCAACAGGCCGGTTACGAAACAAGAGAGTCCCTAAACTATGGTCAGATTTGTGGCTGGGTGGAGCAGAAAGAAATTAATCTAATTTTATTGGACTGGATGCTGCCAGGGATGAGTGGGCTTGAGGTCTGTCAACAACTGCGCACCATCTCAACTGTTCCAATATTGATGATTACAGCACGAGTGGAAGAAATTGATCGTCTTAAAGGTCTTGATTCCGGAGTTGATGATTACATTTGTAAGCCATTCAGCCCCAGAGAGGTTGTAGCTAGGGTTAAGGCGGTTCTGCGGCGAACGTGTCATGAAGATCATGCTGAACTAACAGTTGGTCCACTTCACTTGGATCAAACCACCCATCAGGTTTGGGTAGACGAGTCGGAAGTTGTGCTAACTCCCAATGAATTTGGAGTATTGAGGGTTTTGTTACAAAAGCCCGGGAAAGTATGGTCTCGGGAGTCGTTACTTCAACAAGTTCAAGGGTATCAATTCAACGGATATGACCGAACAATTGATACGCATGTGAAAAACCTAAGAAAGAAGCTGGCTACACACGGTTTGGAGTCTAGCATCGTGACAGTTTATGGAATAGGGTACCGATTTCAATTACTGGAGCATTCGAAAGATGAGTAATTCTGAGCAAGTTCGAAGTCAGTTAGATATTTTGCGGGAGGATATTGATGAAGTTGATGCTCAGCTGCTGCGATTGCTAAATCACCGGGCTGAATTAGTGCTCAAAGTCGGAGAACTCAAGAAATCTAACAAATTGGCGGTGGTCCATACAGATCGAGAACGAGCCCTGTTGGCAAGATTATGTGAGCAAAATTCAGGGCCATTGCAGACGGAAATGGTGGTCCAACTATTTCAGCATATTATTGACACCTTGAAGCAATTTCAACGCTAAGCAGATATCTTTCTTTGAATTCCTCTTATTTTTGAATTCGCTTCTTCCATTTTAGGTTTGGAAACCCAATTGCTAAAACATCCTCCAACTTTTTGACGAAGTGCGTAGTAATCCCTTGGCGAACACTTTCATCAAGATCTTCAAAGTCTTCTTGGTTATCAGCTGGGAAAATCAACTCTCTAATTTTTGCTCTCCTTGCAGCAATTGTTTTTTCTTTGACTCCTCCAATTGGTAACACGACTCCGGTTAATGTAAGTTCTCCGGTCAAAGCCAAGCCTTTTTGCAGAGGTGTGTTGAAAATAAGAGACAGCATAGCACAGGCCATCGTGATTCCAGCCGATGGCCCATCTTTGGGTGTAGCACCGGCTGGCACATGCAAGTGAATAATTCTCTTCTCGAAGAATTCTTTGGCATCTGAATCATTTTGTAGCAGTGATCGAACGTAACTGTAGGCAATCTCGGCTGATTCCTTCATTACATCCCCAAGTTGGCCAGTCTGCTTGAGACCTCCATTTTTGTTAAAAAGTGAACGTGCTTCAATATGTAGAGTCGCACCACCCAATGCTGTGTAGGCGAGACCCATCACAACTCCTACTTTGGGCTCAGTGAACGCCTGCTCTTCTGTGAACGATCGTTTGCCTAAGTATTCTTTCAGATCTTCTTTGTTGATCCGAACTTCTCTTTCGGGATGCTCCTTGCCTCGCCTAGTAATGATCTGACGGGCTGCTTTGCGCATCATTTTCTTGAGTTGCTTTTCTAGGTTTCGAACCCCAGCTTCGCGTGCATACCCGTCAATCACCTCTCTTAAAGTGTCATCACCGATTTGGAATTCCTCTGGCTTCAGTCCATGAGATGAAAGTTGACGATTGATCAGATGTTGTCGGGCAATCTGCAGTTTTTCCTCGAGGATGTAACCTGAGAGCCGAATCACATCCATCCGATCGAGCAAGGGGCTAGGTATCGTGTCTAATTGATTGGCAGTGCAGATGAAAAGAACTTTGGAAAGATCAAAACGCACATCTAGGTAGTGATCCAAAAAGTCTTTATTCTGCTCAGGATCCAAGACTTCCAACAGAGCAGAGGCAGGGTCTCCACGAAAGCTACTACCGATCTTATCCACCTCATCAAGCATCAGTACAGGGTTTGAAGTTTTACAAACTTTCAGTGCTTGGACAAACTTCCCTGGCAGAGCTCCGATATACGTTCTACGGTGTCCCTTGATTTCTGCCTCATCTCTCATGCCACCAACAGAGAAGCGGTAAAATTTACGATTCAGGCTACGAGCAATGGACTGGCCGATTGAAGTTTTACCAACACCGGGAGGGCCAACCAATAGAATGATGGTACCCGAGAGATTTCCATTCATCATTCCAACTGCAATCAATTCAAGGATTCTATCCTTGACGTCGTCTAATCCGTAATGGTCTACCTGAAGAATTTTCTCTGCCTGTTCAATATCCTCATTATCTTCAGTTTTTTTGCCCCAAGGAAGGATGGTTAGCCAATCTAGATATGCTCTCGTTACATTAAATTCTGGTGAGCTTGGTTCTAGCAGGCGAAGTTTTTCCAACTCTTCCTCAATCCGCTCGGATGCTTCTTCACTAAAGGTGAGTGCCTCCATCCGGTTACGAAATTTTTCCTCCTCACTCTCTTTGTCATCCTTACTTAAGCCCAACTCTTTCTTGATTTCCTTCAGTTGTTCCTTGAGAAAAAATTGACGCTGTTGTGTGGAAAGTCGATCTTCAATTCGCTTATTGATTTGCACTTGGATTTTAGAAATCTCCAACTCTTTTTTCAAAAGAATAAGCGCTAATTCAGCCCGCTCCAGCAAAGGACGAGTCCCTAAAATCTTTTGTAACTCCTCGCCACTCGACGTTGTCATTGATGAGGAAAAGTCAGCAAGGGTGCCGGGTTCCTTCAAGTTGATATTACCCATTAATAAAGAAAGTTCTTCTCGGAAAAGTGGCTTAAGCTGAACTAGTTCTTTGATGCAGTTGATAATGGAAATGGAGTAGGCTTTTACCTCTTCATCATTGCTAGTCGGATCATCATACCAATAGCGAACGCGAGCTCTTCGTAGGGATGTTTCTGAAATCTCAACCACTTCAAAGCGCTCCATGCACTGAACAAGAAGTTGGGCAGGTGCATCTGGCTTTCTATTGACCTGCATAACTTTGCAAGCCACACCAATCTTGGCGAATCGCTGGACTTTGAATGATTCTCCTTCTCCCTCGGTCTCCTCTGCGAAAAGCAATCCCACATATTTTTGCTTCTCGCTTAGACTCTCGAGAATGTTGTTGACCAATTCCTCATTGCTCAGGAGGATTGGTACCATCATTTTGGGGAAGAAGGGACGATCGAAAAGAGGAATGATGATGAGTGATGTTGGTAGGAGGTCACTAGCAACGATGATGGAGGTTTCTGAGGATTGTGGAGTATTTTCCTCTATGGTTTTGGTTTCTTCACCAACAATGATGATCCCACTATCTCCCTCAGTTAATTCTCCATTGTCTATTACGATGGAACTTTCGGAAGACTGAGATGATTCATCTTGTGCTGACTCAGCCTTTTCCTCGATAAGTATAATACCGCTATCTGTTTTCTTATCTGCCATGATCTCCGTTGCTGAAATAGTGTCTTTGGCTTGATGTCGGCCACAGGCAATGTTTTCTTTTCAGATCAACATAAGTGTGGAGAAGATTCAATGGAAACTCAGTTCTTCTTTAGACAGATGCTCTGGAATGATACTCATAATGTGGATTTGAATGTCTTCCACATAGCCAAATTCCAATAGGTTCCAACCCAGTTTTTCGTAAAAGGTTGTGTGATCAAGTGTTAGTAAATGCAGATGAGGAATTTTCAGGCAGGCGGCTTCATGGACAATTCTTCGAACTAGGTAGGTCCCTAAGCCCCGATGCCGGGCAAAGGGCATTACCCACAGACTAGTGAGCCATGGATCGTATTGTTGAATCTTCTGGTAGTCATAAATTTCCAAACTGACCGAGCCCAGCAACATATTTTCATCAAAGGCTATAATTGTAGTTGGTAACCCTTGCCGATTTTTTGCATGTTCCCAAAGCTCTTCAGAGGCTTGTGGACGGCCCAACGTATCGACCAGATCTCGCCATTCCTCCCTGTGTTGGTTCGCTAACTCCTCAACCCATTCTGGATGATCAGCGAGGTAGCCTATACTTAGAGAACTATCCACGCTGAGGACTCGCTACTATTGCGCAGCGCCTCAAGGGTACGCATGTTTCTCACAGCATCATCCAGCCCATAAGGAACCGGTTCATCATTCAAAATTGCTAAGGAAATAGCCTCTCCTTGAAGGGTATACTGATCACAGATGTTCATATCCAAGACCTGTGAATCAGTTGGTTCAAACCTCCCCTGAGCACTATGAGTCCCAGGATATAGACTGACCCGACAGGGACGGTCTGGCGGAGCATTAAATGGGATGTCAATTTCAACACGACCATGAGTGCCTAGGATATTGACACGCTGATACTGAGCGACTTGGGTAGAGCAAGTGAAACTAGCTTGCAGACCATTGCCAAAATCCAGAATCCCAGAAGCTAAGCGATCCGTTCCGAAAGATGGATCTTTATCAAAAAGACCCACCACTCTCTCGGGTTCTTTGTCACAAATCCAGCGAGATGACGACACACAATAGCAGCCAATATCGAGAAGGCCCCCACCCCCAACGTCGGACTGATTCCGAATGTTGCTAGCATCCACGTTATAGTAAGCAAAGAAGACTTGAACCATTCTCAATGTCCCTATCTTTCCTTCGGTGATCCATTTTTTTGCTTGGACCCATTGCGGATGATAGCGGTACATGAAAGCTTCAGCAATTTTAAGTCGTGGAAATTTTTTAGAGAATTCCAATAGTTCCAGCGCATCTGTTGCGTTCACTGAAATAGGTTTTTCGCATAGAACATGTTTGCCGGCTTCCAGAGCCTGTTTGGCTAGGCCTATGTGCATGTGATTGGGCAAAGGAATATAGATCGCATCAACCTCAGGATCTCTCAAAATCTCCTCATAAGATCCGTAAGCCTTTGAAATCGATAACTCTTTTGCATAAGCTTTTGCACTTTCCAATGATCGAGAAGCAACAGCGCTAACTTCAGCAAATTGGCAACGTTGCATTGCTGGTAAGATCGTTCTACCAAAATTAGCGGTGCCAAGAACTCCCCAACGAACTTTTTTATTTTCATTGTTCATTCAAACTCCATTGCACGAAAGATTCGGTCAGCGTTTATTCGAGCCAGCTCACGGAAAGTATTCAACTGGGCGAAGGTAGAATGATCTATTTCATACGCTTCTTCAAGACCACCCATTTCTTCAAGAATCTTTGTTACTTTCTGCCTCATGTAGACCAGATAATCCAGTGTATATTTGCGCACCTCACTAATGACAATCTTCGCGCCAAGAGACTCCAGATAATTTTTGGTTTCCAGCCAGCTAGCTGTTTCTGTATCCTCCAAGACTGGCAACAGTCTTTCATGAAATACGAGGCCTCCAGTAATTAAGAGTTCTTGTTGTGGTAGCCACAGAATGATGTCTTTAGGGCCATGAGTTGGACCTAAATAGCGCGCCTCAATCTGCTCATTCCCCAGTTTAATAATCCACTTTTTCTCAAAATAATGTCAGGCTTCGCTAGCTTGATGCCCAGTGACTTATCCAGTCTTCTGCTTTACATCCGCTTAAGGACAACTTCACTATCATTTTCAATAACCTCAGTAGCTAATCGATGAACCACAATCTTAGCACCCTATTATTGCTTATAATTACTACCCAACATTGCATGTCCCTGGGCGTTGTCAAGGACTACATACTTGACAGGCTGATCAGTGATTTTTTCAATTTCTTCGTGAAGTGTTTTAGCTAACAGATAGCTGTCACTGGCATTCATCACAACAACGCCATCGTCAGTGATAATGAAAGAGAGATTATTATTATGCCCAGAGTTCTCGCATCTTTGAGGTGCAGTAGTACCGAAGGCAGACCAGGCATTTTTTGTTACTTGCTGCGGCAGTCTGTTGAGCATGGATGATGGGGCAAAGTCTGGTGTATCCACAAGTAAATTGGCATCACGCCATGCAAAAAAACCATCTGTGTAGTTATTAACATTTGAGTAACCCGTGTTTATGAGTGTCTTTGCCGCAAGTGGGCTCCATTGATTGATGCCACAATATAGAATGACTGGTTGATCGTAAGGGCGGAGAACCTCACCAATACGAAATTCAAACTATCCTCTTGGAAGAATTATATTTTGAGCTGCATCAATAGTTCTCCTAGATTCATTGATTTCATTTGGATTGCGGACATCAACCAGTGTTAGATTGAGATCTTGTTCCAGTCGTCGTTTTAGTTCTGCCGTGTCTACATTGATAATCTCAACTTGGACTTGCTTTAGTAATTATGGCCCTGTAGGGATATCATTTGCTAAGATTTCCTCATCTTAAAAGATCAGTGCAAAGACTCCAAATAAACTTAAGATTAACTGTTTCATGTTTTTTTAATTTTCAGATAAATTAAAAAATTAATTCGCAAATCTTCAGTAATTTGGAGGAGAATTGTAAGTTGCTCTGTAAGATCTGATGAGTTAAATCAGAGAAGTAAATTATGGAGATAATTGTAAAACTTCCATATTGAGTTCAAAAAATTCAGGCCACTTTTGGGGTAAGATCAAACGTCCATTTTGGACGCGGCTGGCGAAGGAAGGTTTTAGCAGGTCTTTCTCAAGCCAGAAAGACGTATCTAGGCCAACAGCGGGTGCTTTTGAAACATAGGAAGAAGCTAGCAACCCGATCCACAGGTGTCCAATGCCGCTTTCAAAACTGCTACTCAACACGGGCAGGATTCCAGTTGACTTAGCTGACCTTATCCACTTTAGAGTCTCTTGCCATCCTCCTAAAATACACGGTTTGAGGATGTATGCATGAATGTTATTTTGAATCGATCTTGCCAAATCTGGATCTTTCCACAAGGTCTCGTCTAGTGCTAAGTTGACCCCACAAGACTTCTTCAGTTGTGGCAGTGCTTGAGGATCATGCAGAGGTTCTTCGCAATAAGCCAAATTACAATCTGCTAAGGCACATAAGACTTCTTCTGCTTCTGTTAGTGCCCAAGCTTGGTTTGCGTCAAGGCGAATTTCCACATCAGCCCATTGTCTCCGAACTAATCGAACTTTCTTTATATCCTTCTTCAGTTCCTCACGGCCTACTTTAATTTTGATGGTCTTGTAACCAGCAATTTTACAGCGTTGGATTTCACTTTCTAACCTCTCTAGAGAGCAGTTTAGCAGACCATTTAATGAAACGGGAAAGCTGGGTTCTGGCTTTAAAAAATAGGCCAAAGAAGTTTTTTCTTGCAGAAATTGATAATGAAACGCCAGCATTTCAAAACCAAATTTTACTGAAGGAGAGAGTGCCTTCGGATAATTCAGCTCAAGCCAACTATCATTGCTCGCTTCTAACTCTTTGATAAAATGTGGGAAGTGATTCCGAACCAATAATTTGGCCTCATCTAAACTTTCCGAATGAAGCCCTGGTAAAGGAGCAATTTCACCGTAGACAATGCCAACTTCGCTTTGCCAAAACAATAGTAGACCTTTACGGGGGGAATACGATTCTTGTTGGGTGGTAAGTTTCTTTCGAAGGGGCAGATGGTACGGTAGGAGGTGCCAGATGTTTTTTGCTAGTAATGTTTCAAGTGTTGTTTGATCCACAAATTCACCGAGCCATTTTTTCAGGATTGGCTTTAGGAGTGAAATTCAAACAGGGTTTACCCGAAACCCGCAAAACGTATTGTGAGGGTTCCAACCGTGATTTGAATCCTAGCTTATGGCAACCATATGGTGCATTCGGATCCCAGGTGATATGATAAAATTTGCAATAGCGACAGGATGTAGGGAGCTTAGATTTAGACATTTTTCAAGGCAGGTTTGCTTTGAATTCAGAATTGAAGACACTTGAAAAGGATGAAAAGTAAAGAAATTCTAGAGTAGCAAAATCTCAATTTTTGGTTGTCTCCTAGACAAGCAAATTTTGTCCCTGCTTCATCTCCAAAAGCATCCAAAATTTTCTTTAGATTTACAGAGGACAA
>DPLM01000384.1 GCA_003541985.1 Deltaproteobacteria bacterium
TTAATCTCACTGAATTTAAAAGCACCATTTTTTCTCTCACAGTTGGTTGGCACATCAATGCTTAAACAAGGACAGGGTAAGATTGTGAACATTGCAGATGTGGCGGCAGAGAGACCCTGGCCACAGTTCCTACCCTATTGCGCATCGAAAGCTGGACTGGTCTCGTTGACAAAAGGGCTCGCTAAGGCCCTGGCTCCCGCTGTACAAGTCAATGCGGTTGCGCCCGGAACAATGCTTCCTCCCCATCAGATCAGTTCTTTTAGCCAAGATTTAGCCATTGAAAAAAGTCTACTAAAGAAAATGGGACGCCCCGATGATATCGCCAGAGCTGTCACTTATTTTCTTGAAAATGATTTTGTTACCGGAACAATATTACCCGTTGATGGCGGAAGAATGCTAGCTTCCTGATCCAATTTGTCTTGCCACACATAGAATACAAAGAGATAATTATTACTTTAAAATTCTGTTGATTCAGTCACATGGAGTTACCGAATGAAGATTGATGGCAAGCAGTTGACCTTCCCCAAATCTATTTCTGTCAAGTATTCAGCAAAACTAATCAAAGAAGTCGATGGTGAGATCACTATCGAAGCTGAAGACGAAGAATCCTACCTAAAAGTATTCACACCCTTTCGAGGAGTAGCAAAACTCTACGTTTTTGAAAATGAATGTTGGGTCGATGCAGAAACTTCCCAGCCCTTCTCAGGATTTGATCTTTCAGCTCTTGGGCTCGACCAATTTGGTGAGCTAGGAAAGGATGAAGAAACAGAACCACCAAAAATCATCACATAGTTTCAAACAAAAACATTAATTCTTGACCGCTCAGGTTTTTGATCAACTCTTGGTCATCAACATCCCTTCTTTTCACATAATTTATGATTATTCAAAATGACAGAACGGATTCTGAACGCAGACATTGTCCATGAAATGAGAGACTCCTACATGGAGTACGCAATGAGCGTGATTGTTGGCCGTGCTCTCCCGGATGTACGTGATGGCCTCAAGCCTGTCCATCGACGTGTTCTCTTTGCAATGCAAGACCAAGGAAATCATTACAATCGAGCCTATCGAAAATCAGCCCGAGTCGTTGGAGATGTGATCGGTAAATATCACCCTCATGGTGATGCAGCGGTATATGACACAATCGTGAGGTTGACCCAGCCTTTTTCAATGCGATATCAGCTGATTGATGGTCAGGGCAATTTTGGTTCAGTTGATGGGGATGCCCCAGCAGCAATGCGATACACCGAAATTAGAATGAAACAAATCGCTCACGAGCTGATGGGTGATCTGGAAAAAGACACCGTCGATTTCATTCCCAACTACGATGATTCTCAACAAGAACCGACGGTACTACCTACCAAAATTCCGAACCTACTAGTCAATGGATCGACCGGCATTGCAGTGGGCATGGCTAGCAACATACCTCCACACAATCTACGCGAAGTCCTCAATGCATTTCTCTACCACATAGAAAATCGTTATACCACTTCCTTGCCAGATCTACTAGAGCTTCTGCCTGGCCCAGACTTTCCTACTGGTGGAATTATTATGGGCAGAAAAGGAATTTATGATGCCTACATGAATGGCAAAGGGATCATTCGAATTCGGGCCAAGACTCATGTTGAAACCAATAAAGACGGTCGTGAAGCCATCATCGTGACAGAGTTACCCTTCATGGTGAACAAGGCAAATCTACTCGAAAAAATTGCTGAGATGGTGCGCGAAAAGAGATTGGAAGGAATCACAGATCTGAGAGATGAATCAGATCGTAAAGGCATGCGGATGTATATTCAGGTTCGTAGGGGTGACGATCCAAATGTTGTCTTGAGCAATCTTTTCAAGCACACGGCTCTACAGTCATCTTTTGGAATCACGATGCTCGCGATCGTCGACCGCCAACCTAAGGTACTGTCCCTTGCTCAAACATTGGAATTTTTCCTCCGACATCGAATCGAAGTCGTCACTCGCCGTACCCAATTTGAACTTAACCAAGCCAAAAATCGCCTACACATTCTAGATGGCTTGATGACCGCTCTCGAAAATTTAGATGAAGTGATCGAAGCCATTCGCAAGGCTGAGAATGGTTCCGCTGCCCAAGCAGTTCTGATGGCTGATTACACTCTTTCACAACGCCAATCCCAAGCAATTTTGGAAATGCGCCTCCAGCGTCTGACAGGGATGGAGCGAGAGAAGATTCGCGAAGAAAACGAGCAAGTAACCCTAAAAATTGCTGATCTTGAGGATATTCTCCAACGTGAGGAGAGAGTAATTGAAATCATCCAAACAGAAGCAATTGAAATCCGTGACCGTTACGGTGATAAACGGCGAACAGAGATTGTTGAGGATGACTCCGACATTGCAATTGAGGACCTGATTACCGAAGAAGATATGGCCGTTACAATATCTCACGAAGGCTATGTTAAGCGGACTCCTGTTACTGAATATCGTCTGCAACACAGAGGGGGACGCGGTGTTCAAGGTGCAACCACTAAAGACGGTGATTTCGTTGAACAGATGTTCGTAGCATCTACTCACGATCATTTGTTGTTTCTCACCAATCTAGGGCGAATATACAGAGCTAGAGTTTATGAACTTCCTCAAGCAGGTCGGACAAGTCGTGGGAAACACGCAGCAAATGTTCTTGAACTGCAAAGACAGAATGAAAAAGAGGGCACCCAAGAAGAGACAATTCGGACTTGCTTGGTGATACCTCGGAATTTCCAAGAAAGGTCAGATCTGAAGCATATTTTGATGTGTACAGCCAATGGGATCTGCAAGAAAATTGACATGCTAGATCCTACTAGAGTACGTCGAAATGGCATTCGAGGAATCAGCCTGGATGAAGGGGATACCCTAATCTCAGCAGCGTTGACAGATGGGGACCGTGAGTTATTTTTCACTAGTCGCAATGGTATGGGATTACGTGTTCACGAATCAACTATAAGATCCATGGGACGTGATGCCCGAGGAGTCATTGGAATGCGTCTCGAACCAAGCGATCAAGTGGTTTCCGCTTTTACCCACTCTGGCTCAGGAAGGATGCTGACAGTTGCAGAGAACGGCTATGGAAAGCAATCAAAAATTGATGCATTTACATTATCAAAGCATCGTGGCAACAAAGGCTTGCGCACGATGCGAACCAACCAAACCACTGGTCCAGTTGTTGAAATGTTGGAAAT
>DPLM01000041.1:0-1032 GCA_003541985.1 Deltaproteobacteria bacterium
CTACCACTCCTCAAGAACAAAGCTCAAGTTCTGTTCCATCGAACCATCTTCAGAGAGTACCCAATGGGTGGTGATTCTCACGAGTTGGGAGATTACTTTTTTGAATCTGTCCTGCGGGTTCCTGCCAATTGCCTAGGTTTTCAAACCCTCGGCGTGGGGCAACTGAAGGTCGTGCAGCAACCTCTCAAATTGGATTATCCCTAGGCCAGCTGCTACCTACGGTCGGAGTTGTCCGTTTTGTGTTTCGGTCGAAGCTAGAAGTAAGTTACAGGCTGAGCAATCGGCTCACACGAAGAATAGAAGCATGTTTCAGCCCTACTTCTAGTACTGACTCACCAGTTCGTGATCGAACCATCCCGACGCCTCAAGTGTGGCGCTTCCCAAAACTCAAAAGCCTGATGTTGCAAGCGCTTCTCATCGATGTTAATACCCAAGCCAGGAGTCGAGGTAATAGGAAGGACTGCTCCATTCAGCCTAGGTTGCTCTATAAAGATCTCTGAGTCATCAAATCCAAATTTTTTTTGCTCTAAAGGACTAGCTCTGGTTTCGAGCCAGGAGAAGTTAGAAATCGCTGCAGCAAAATGTAACGTAGCAGCTGTACAGACTGGTCCCAGTGGGTTATGCGGCATCATATCAATGTAATGTGACTCACAACAGCCTGCCACCTTCATCGACTCAGTCAAACCACCCACATTACATACATCGATCCGCGCAAACTGAAGGATATCTTCCTCAACGTAAGGCTGAAACTGCCACTTGGAGGCAAACTCTTCACCAATGGCAAAGGGGATATCTGTCAGTTTCCGCAGCGCATGGTAGGCGCTTGGGCATTCGTCTCGAATTGGTTCCTCGATGAAATCCAGGGTACCCCTCGGCATTTTATGGCAAAAGCTGGCAGCTTCTGCGACTGTCAGTCGATGGTGATAGTCGATGCCGAGAACAACCTTCTCCCCCAGTTGTTCCCGAGCCTTCGTACACCATTTGGCAGATTCCGCTACGTGCTCCCGAGGCTCATAGAAGTCCTTGCTACCA
>DPLM01000041.1:1331-1729 GCA_003541985.1 Deltaproteobacteria bacterium
GTGCTCCCGAGGCTCATAGAGGTCCTTGCTACCATGACCAGAAGGCGAGAGCCGCATGGCGTTCCACCCTGCCTCCACCAGTTGCTTTGCCTGGTCGATCATTTCTGGACCCGGGGGAGCACTAGTCGTGGCGAATGTCAGGATAAAGTCTCTCTGCTTGCCACCCAGTAACTCGTAGACTGGAACCTGTAGGGCCTTGCCTTTAATGTCATGCAGAGCGATGTCAATTGCTGAGATCGCTGCTACCAGTACCCTTCCACCTTCAAAGTACTGGCTTCGGTACAACTCCTGCCAGAGGGAACCAATCTGGAAGGCAGGCTTGCCCAAGAGCCACTCACTGAAATGTTCGATCGCACCAATCACGGCTTTTTCACGACCGGACAAGCCACTCTCCCCCC
>DPLM01000041.1:2047-2554 GCA_003541985.1 Deltaproteobacteria bacterium
GACAAGCCACTCTCCCCCCAACCAAAGATGCCTTCATCCGTTTCCACCTTGACTAGCAGCTGATTTCGGATACCAACTTTGACGGGATAGGGAATGATTTTGCTGATTTTCATATTGGATTTTGCAAAAAGATTTAGAAGAATCCATTTTATAGGAGAAAGCTGAAGAGTTTGTTCTGATCAAAGACAACCCCATGACCGATCACGTCAGGGGGTCTGGCTGTGCCGTTGCTGAACTGAAATGGGTGAAGAATGTACCGGTCAATAGGAAAGGAGTGTACCTCCAGATAACCTGAATTAGGAACGCCTGCCAATAGGCTAACATGCATTTCGTGCATGCCGTGTGAAGAGACCATCAGATCCCGATCTGCACAAAGTTTGGCGACATATAACCAAGGAGTGATGCCCCCGATCGTCCCCACATCCGGTTGAGGGAACTGCAAAACATTAGTCTGCAGAGCTGCCTGGAATTCAAAAAGGGTGTGGAGGTTCTCACCCTGCGCCAAGG
>DPLM01000041.1:2941-6597 GCA_003541985.1 Deltaproteobacteria bacterium
GGTTCCTCAAACCAAGTTACAGAGAGATCTTCCATCGCCTTGCCAATCCAAATGGCATCTTGCACATTCCACTTCATGTTGGCATCAACCATGAACTCGATGTCTGACGGTATGAGATTGCGGATGCTTCTCGTACGTTGAATGTCTCGCTCCAGATCATCCAGACCAATCTTGATCTTGATGCCTCGGTAGCCCTGTTCCAGTTTTTCGGCGATCACCTCCTGCTCACGTTCCATCGAGTAATTCAAGTCGATGAGACCCGCATAAGCCCGAACTTCAGTTTGATTGCCACCCAAGAGTTTCCAGAGAGGTAGCTGTTCAGACTTAGCTCGTAAATCCCAGAGGGCAATGTCCAGTGCCGCGATGGCAAAGCTAGTAACTCCTCCCCGGCCCACAAAATGAACGTGCCAGTTCAGCATTTTCCAGAGTTGTTCCACCTTGTCGGCTTCCTGACCAACTAGTGCCGGAGCTAGGTCATCAACTAGCAGGTGATGAATCGCACTTCCACCCTTACCCCCTGTATAGGTGTAACCTATTCCTGTCAGGTTACTCTCTAGTGTGATTTCGACCGTGATTAATTCAAAGTGAGTGTGCTTCCCATGTTTGGCATCATAGAGCACTTCGGCCAGGGGAATCCGGTAGTGATTAGAGACAATAGATTTGATTTTGTTGTTCAAGACTTGGTTCCTTAGGCTCGCTCGAAAGGCATCGTCTGCTCGATGGCTTCTACCGGTTCATTTTGCAGAATCTGGTGTAGGCGGTAAGTCATCACGACATCCCAGGCGTTGTAATGCAACAGACGCTTGAGCCAAAAAGGGTTGCCGTCGCGATGGTAGCGTCGCCAAAGAAAGACCGCATCCCGTCCACTTGCCTCGTTCAGATAGGCGGGACTGCGGATCTGAAGGTTCTCACAGATCTTCTTCAATCCACCACGAAGTCCTTGTTTTCGGCTGACCTGGCAGAGGTCGAGATGTTCCGAGTGTTTTTCGACCCCAAAGTGCTCAACGAGAAAGGGTTCATCAAAGCGTTTGCCATTGTAGGTGATTAACTCCGAAGAAGTGTGCCACGCTTCACAAAATTGCTCAGGAGCGTTTTCTCCAGCAATCCAATGTCCCCAGCCCTGTGCTGCAGACCACCAGACAATCGTTGTGATCTGGTTACGCGTTGGGCTGAGTCCAGTTGTTTCGATATCCAAGTACATAGAATCGCTCTTTAGCTGAACATTAAAGAAATGTCCTTCAATGCGGGAATTTAAAGGTTAAATCGCATGTTTTGCCAGAAGTTGCCGAAGCCTGCAATGTCTCAATTCAAACCATTACCAAGACTCGAACTGGACTGCATGATCACTTTGAAGGATGCTGAAGCCCATGTAATAGGAATTTTGCAAAGTCATTGAACATTACCCCACTAGATTGAGTGTCGATCTGTTGAGAAAAACGTATTGGTAGAAACCAAAGAGGAGTAAAGGGTGCCGTCAGAAAATCAGGAACACTCCGTAGAGTTTCAAGGATGGCTGTTCGGAATGCTGGGGATGTTGATTTTCAGCCTCACCCTACCGATGACCCGAATGGCAGTAGAATCCCTTTCACCCTATTTTGTGGCCGCAGGAAGAGCGATGCTGGCAGCTTTGGTTGGACTGCCAATCCTTTTGATCACATCACAACCACGCCCCACACGGTTACAGTGGAAGGGACTCTGGCTTGCTGGCTTGGGGGTGATCTTTGGCTTCCCCGTATTAATGACAGTAGCCATGCAGTTTGTGCCAGCTTCGCATGGGGGAGTGGTGTTGGGCATCCTACCGCTGACAACCGCCATCACCAGCACTATCCTGCTGCGTGAGCGGCCTTCCATTGGTTTCTGGATCTGTGGAGTTTTGGGAAGTGCTGCCGTGATCATCTTTTCCCTCAGGGAAGGTGGAGGCTCCTTTCAAGCAGGCGACTGGCTCCTATTTGGTGCAGTGATCTCTGCATCCTATGGCTACGTCAAGGGGGCTGAGATGTCTGCACAATTGGGTGGCTGGCAGACGATCTGTTGGACGCTGCTGTCTTGGAGTCCTATTCTGCTGCCAATAACCCTCTGGTTGGTTCAGGATCTCCCAGAAGAAGTATCTTGGTCGAGTTGGATTGGCTTCCTCTATGTCGCCTTGTTCAGCCAATTTTTGGGTTTCTTTGCATGGTACAAAGGACTGGCGATGGGGGGAGTTGCCCGAGTCAGCCAGACCCAATTATTGATGCCCTTCTTCGTCCTCTTGTTTTCCTGGCTGCTATTGGGGGAAGCTATTGACTGGGAAACCTTCCTCTTTGCCGGATTTGTTGTTGCTACAGTGGCTATCGGCAAGCAGATGGCGATCAGAAGAAAACCAAGCGGGGATTAAAATCTTTATCTTCCCTTCTAACAGTTACATGCTACTGAACAAATTGAACGAACCAGCTGAAATTTCATTCATCAAGTTCAATAGCGAAGAAAAAAATGCAGGGAGAAACTTGTGTCCCCCCACAGATCGGTAAACGTTCTTCACTGAACAACTGCTACAGCACATTGACCTTGACCACGGTCTTCAGAGGCTTTACTTTTTGGTCCTTCAATTTCAATCGATAGCCTTCCTTGTAAAGACACATCCTTGAGAGTTGATACCCCATGCGCCTAGCTCGAGTATACATTCAATACATGGATCGACTGAATTGGGTGATTGGTCGTTGTACAATGTACGGAATCTTTCTCCTGATGGGTGTGCTCTTCTATTCATCAATCTCCAAGACCTTCTTTGTCCCATCTCTCTGGACTCTAGAGATGGCACAGTTTGTCATGGTTGGCTATTATGTCCTCGGTGGGCCCTATTCCCTGCAACTCGGTTCAAATGTACGAATGGACCTACTCTACGGGAGTTGGCCGCAACGTAAAAAATCCTGGTTTGATTTATTCACCGTATTTTTCCTGATTTTCTACCTTTGTGTGCTGCTCTACGGAGCGATCGGGTCAACCGCCTACTCACTCGGTTATTTTGGCATGGAACCCTTCTTCTTTTTCACTGGATTACTGGATGGTTCCGAGAAAATTGGCATGCTAGAGCGTTCCTCTTCAGCATGGCATCCCTACCTCTGGCCTGTGAAGGTGGTGATGATCGTTGGCATTACCCTGATGCTGTTGCAGTGCATTTCTGAGTTCTTGAAAGATATGCTGCGACTGAAAGGTGAGTCGGTCTGATGTCTTACGAAATGATCGCCATGCTGATGTTCTCCTCGATGATGCTGATGCTGCTCACTGGTCAGCGGGTCTTCGGAGCAATTGGATTCGTCGCTGTAGTTTCAGCCCTGCTTCTATGGGGAGATCGAGGAGGTTACGATCTTGGCTTCTCTGCCGCAATGAAGCTGATGAAGTGGTACCCGTTGTTGACGCTACCGATGTTCATATTTATGGGCTATGTGCTCTCAGAGTCCCGAATCGCAGATGACCTCTACCGAATGTTCCACGTCTGGATGGGAAGACTCTCTGGCGGACTAGCGATTGGCACCATCGGACTGATGGTGCTTATCTCGGCCATGAACGGGCTGAGTGTCGCAGGAATGGCGATTGGGGCAACAATTGCGCTCCCCGAACTGCTCAAACGAAATTACGATAAACGGATGGTGACTGGAGTAATCCAGGCAGGCTCAAGT
>DPLM01000330.1 GCA_003541985.1 Deltaproteobacteria bacterium
CTGATGCTGAAGTCAAAGCGGTCAGGGCTTTCTCCACCTCGTTGATCGAGTTTAACACCATACTCGAAACGCAATACTCCCAGTGGGGTGATTAGCCGTACGCCTCCTCCGGTACTGCGGCGTAGATCGAAGAAATCTGGTTCCGTTTCGCCCAGCAGAGTATATTGCTCCGGCTCAGCGTTGATATTGCCCGCATCAAAAAAGACTACTCCTCGAATGAAGCTCCGTTCGTCGCGGCTGAGTGGAAAGAGTAACTCTAGGTTGAAAAGCCGCTCGCTGATCCCACCACTCTTCAGCTTCCCTAACTCATCAAAATTCAACCCTGAAGTGCGCTTGTCGCTCAATCGTGCCTGCGTTAGACCAAACTCGTCGATGTAGCTAGTCAACTGTTGGTTGGTGATTCTCTCTGTACCACCATAAGGCCCTGCAATAGCGTAGTAGTTATGACCACGCACGCTGTTTAGGCCTCCCAAGCGGTAACGATCTTCTGGAGGGATTCGGGAACTGCCCATCTGCTGTAGCCAACCGAGCCGTCCCTTGACCATGGCAATCAGAGTTTGTGCTTCATTGAGCGTCCAGAATTGCTGGTAGTTGGTGATGAATTCACGCAACTGGACGTTACCCCCGAAGGGTGTACCAGTCTGTACAAGTGTCAGGCTAGTCTTGATTCCTTCTGTCGGAAAAATTGGGTGATTAACTGTATTATAGGCCAGTGTTGGCGCAATTGAGCGTTTGAAGACGTTGTATCCTTCGTTGTCGTAGAGCCGATCCACTGCATTCCAACTCACAGAGAGACGCAGGTCACGCCAATAGATTGGCATCCCTACGCTGGTACCATAGGTGTTTTCACGAAGGCTACCTCTTTCCAGGCCTGTGCTGTCTGCAAGACGCCGATGTGAGAACTGAATTGAATTGGAAAGTCGTGTACTGAACAACCTGGGATCAATAAAAGTAACGCTGTACTCGTTGGTGACATCCTGTTCACTGAACTGCGCACTCAATCGTAGAGTTTGTCCGTTACCAAATAGATTTCCTTTGGTAAGAGACAGCCCACCACTAAATCCTGTCACATCGCTATAGCCGATCTGGGCCTGAAAGGTTCCAGTTTGAGTTTCCTTGAGTCGCGTCATCAGGTCCAGAATGTTATCCTCCTCAGGACGTCTTCGTCGTTCAAGCTGTAGGCCTGGCTCGAAGAAACCCAACCTCCCAAGATTTTCCTGGCTCAGTCGGAGTCGCTTGCCATCGAAGAGTTGTGATTCGTTAACCTCAAACTCACGGCGGATTACATGGTCACGTGTCTCGGTATTTCCTGCAACGGAGATACGGCCTATGTAAGCCTTCTCACCTTGCAAGATGCGGTAATTCACGTCCACAGTCTTATTGTCTTTATTGATCCGAGTCTGTGGAATCACACGTACGAAGGCATAGCCACGCTCCTGGTACAGCTCATCCAGTACGGCTCGATCTCGGTTCTGCAAGAAAGGATTGTAGACCCCACCAGTTTTTAGCTCCAGTCGCTCCAGCAGCTCTGCCTCTGGTTCCAGTAAGTCACCGCTGACATTGACCAACCCTGTGAAGTACTGGTCTCCTTCAGTGATGTTTAGGGATAGTTCGACACGGCTGTATTCTGGATTGTGATAGAGTATTACATCGGGTTTGTCGATGAAGACCTTGATGTATCCTTGCTGTAGGTATTTCTGAGTCAACAAGACCAGATCCTGATTAACCCGCTCCTCCTGAAAAATACCAGAACTGTTGATCCAGTTGAAACAGTCCACCTCTGTGCTAAGCATGATACGTTTGAGGTCAACTGCTGCGAACACTTTGGTCCCACTGATGTCTACATCTGTCAGGAATACCTTTGGTTGCTCCTGGGCCACATAGGTCAGTCGATATTCTTGCTCTGATTCTTTCTCCAAACGGGGCAGCACACGGGCGGTGGTGTAGCCATTTTCTCGATACTGGTCGAGAATCATTGTCTGATCCTGTTCAGCTTTGAATGGATCGTAGATGTCGTTGGCCCTCAGCAGTAGCTTCTCACGAATTTCATCCAGATCCAGTAGGTTGACCCCTTCCAGTTGAACTGAGAGCAGACGAGGACGCTCCTCTACAACATAACGCAGTCGGTAGCCATCACCGAGTGGTTCGACTTCAGCGCGTACGTTACGGAAGAGCCCAGTCTCAAAGATCTGGCGGATATCTTGACGAATATGTTGGCGATCAAGCGGAAAGTTGACCTGACTCTCGAGGGAGAAGAGCAATTGGGCTTCTTCTAATTCTGAGGTTCCCTGGATCTCAATTTCCAGGATTCGGGCTTCCTGCCCGAAGATCATGCTGGGAAAACCCAGCAACAAGAAGGCCAGCAACAGCCTAAGGCTGCGACAAAAACGGCCAGAAGCACAAACGGTGGGCATTAGAATGTGAGTATTGACAAGCGTTTCAAGGACTGGAATCCAATTGCAAACGACCATCCTGCAGGCGATAGCACTGCTGCAGTGTAGTGGCCAGTTGCAGATTGTGGGTGATCATCAGCATGGTGGTTCGCCCATCGGCGCAGCAGCGCAGTAAGGTATCCAATACCTGCGACTCATTTTCCTGGTCCAGGTTGCCAGTAGGCTCGTCAGCTAGCAGGAGACGCGGGCGGTTGGTGAGGGCCCGAGCAATGGCAACCCGTTGCTGTTCGCCGCCGGAGAGTTGAGAAGGCCTATGCAACAAGCGCTCCCCCAGTCCGACTTGCTCCAGTAGTTCGCTCGCACGCTTACGACTCTGACTGTGCCCCTGTCCCTGAACCAATGCTGGCATCATCACGTTCTCCAGCGCACTGAAGTCCTGTAGGAGTTGATGAAACTGAAAAATGAAGCCCAACTGGTTGTTGCGGTAGTGAGCCTGGGCATCACGGGAAAGCAGGCTCAGGTCCTTGTTATCCAGCAAAACTCTCCCCTGGTCTGGTTGGTCAAGTAAGCCAATCAAGTGCAGCAAGGTGCTCTTGCCCGTCCCAGAAGCACCAACGATGGCAGCGGTCTGGCCAGGTTGCTCCAATCGCAAGTCTACTCCCCGCAAAATGTGCAGGGTACGGCCTTCACCGTCAAGATAGCTTTTGTGCAGGTTTTCAAGTTTAAGATGCATGGCTGGAAACTTAACGAAATTGAACCTCACTCACTCGGGTCCGGACTTCGCCAGACCAGTCAGGAGGAGCTTGGGATTCGAGGTCAAAGCCAAATTCACGCGACTGCTTAGGTTCCAAGGTGCCAGGATTTTGAAAAGACAGGTGGTAGACCGGGAAAAAACGGGCACTCTTGATCACCTCATCCTCCTTGCTGAGATAGTCGATAGTGATCTCTAGCATCTTGATCACCTGCTCGCTGTTGTTGAGCACAGTTCCAAAGACACCAGTGCTCACACGCCGTTCGTCTTGGCCAAAAGCCACACGCACGTCCAGCAATTCAATTTGCTTCTGGGCCTCAAGTCGTTTCTGGTTCTGATAAAACTGAAGCCCAAACAGGACTGCAAGGGCCAAGCTGGCAATCAGCAGGACTCGAGTCCCGGAACTGCGCGTCCAGTCCGGCATGGTCTACTCCTGCAGGCGGAAGGATCGAGAACGGGTTAGGGAAGGACAGTTTCCGGTATTCTGGGAAAAGTGTTTGCTGCCGGGGGCCAGCTCGCAAAAAGTGGACCCCTGTTTTTCAACTTACGTCGCGGAGGGTAAGGCCGTTGTCCTTGAGGAAGGCTGTCAAGCCCTTCTTGTCGATGGTACGGATCGCACGGGTCGAAACTTTCAGCTTAACCTCACGACCGAGTTCCGGAACAAAGAAACGTCGGGTCTGCAAGTTGGGCAGCTGGCGGTGCTTGGTCTTATTGTTGGCATGCGAAACGCGGTTGCCGGTCAGTGGACGCTTGCCGGTGATGTCGCAGCGACGAGCCATGGTGTTCTCCTAGTCAGCACTGTCTCGCGACAGGGTAAGTTACTTGGTTTCCTTGAAAAGCACGTGCTTGCGAACGATCGGATCGTACTTGCGTAATTCTAAGCGTCCAGGGGTCGTGACCCTGTTCTTAGAGGTGTAGTACATGTAGCCGCTCTCTGGACTCTTCATCTTTACAAACACGCGGTTGGCATTCTTGGCCATGGGGCAATTCCAGGAAAAATAAAAATTAAAAATGATCAGTATTTACTGAAAAAATGTCAAGAATTTCCTTCAGGTCTTAGTAGTTGGTAAGATACTATAGATTTCCCAGGTGTTCGTAGGCTTCTCGCAAGATGCGCTCCGTGTTTTCCCAATCCAGGCACTTGTCCGTGATGGAAACACCATAATGCATCTCATCACTGATTGGTTGGTTTCCTAGATGTAGGTGACTCTCGATCATGGTTCCAACAATAGATTGGTTGCCGTCAACGATCTGGCGCACGATGTCACGCAGCACGAGCTCCTGTTTTTCCGGACGCTTGTTGGAGTTGCCATGACTGCAGTCCACCATGATGGTTGGTTTGACACCTTCTTTACGCAGCTGTTCTTCGGTATCCTGAATGGACAGGGTATCAAAATTGGGTCCGTGCTTTCCACCGCGCAAGACAATGTGGCAGTGTTGGTTACCGCTTGTATTGACAATAGAGGCACGCCCCTCATGATTGATGCCCAAGAAATGATGGGGATGTGCTGCAGATTGAATGGCGTGCACCGCAATATCTAGGTTACCATCAGTACCATTCTTGAAGCCAACAGGCATGGAAAGCCCACTGGTCATTTCCCGGTGGGTTTGTGATTCGGTGGTACGGGCTCCGATCGCACTCCAGGTGAGCAGATCGGCAATATATTGGGGTGTGATCGGGTCCAGCGTTTCTGTAGCTGCGGGTAGTCCTAGCTCGTTGATATCGAGCAGGATCTTTCGCGCCAGACGCAGGCCCTTTTCTACTTGGTGGGTACCGTTCAGATCTGGATCATTGATCAGCCCCTTCCATCCGACAGTAGTACGTGGTTTCTCAAAGTACACTCGCATGATAAGGTAAATCCGATCCTTGAACTCTTCGTGCAAGGCCTTGAGACGCAGGGCGTATTCTATTGCGGCTTCTGTATCGTGAATAGAGCAAGGTCCAACCACGGCAAAGAGTCGATGACTTTCCCGATCAAGGATATTGCGCACGGCTTGACGCGCCTGAACCACGGTCTGACAAGCTTTTTCGCTGAGGGGAAGCTCCTCCTTGATCTCATCAGGCGGTGTCAATGGGGTGATTTGCTTAACATTTATGTTATTGGTGGATTGCATGGGTTCTCCAGAAGAAATAAGAGCAGTCAATGTAG
>DPLM01000192.1 GCA_003541985.1 Deltaproteobacteria bacterium
TATGGTCTTCCATCCTACCTCATAAAAATATTCGATCCAACGTCAGCACCACACACCAGGTAGGCAGATAAATGATTGATGCAAAAAACACTTTTCTTGCATTCTGCTCATTGTGGTGCAGCCAAAATTGAAGAGTTGGCATTAAGAAACCGATTCCCAAGAGTGTAGCAATAACAAGAAAAAAAGGTCCTGCCTGTTCAAACCAAAATATGGATGCACTGGCCAGAATCAGTAGGGCGATATGCAGCACCATGTGTACTGCGGTCAAGTGGCCGTCTCTATCAATGCTGGAGAGCATCTGGAATCCACCTTTTCGGTATTCGTCCCGATACATCCAAGCGATGGCAAAAAAATGTGGCATCTGCCATAGGTAAAGTACTGCGAAGATGGGGAGTGCTCCCCATTCCAAAGCACCAGTCGCTGCACTCCATCCCATCAGTGGAGGCAAAGCTCCGGTTATGGCACCAACCCAAGTGTTGGCGACCGTTTTTTGCTTCAATGGGGTGTAGATCAAAAGGTATGTCAGATGCGTCGTAGCACCCAAAAGAGCAGTGAGCCAACCGGTGAATGCCAAAAGATAGCTGAAACCAACGATGCTTAGCGCAGCTCCTAGTAGAACAGCTTC
Source organism: Deltaproteobacteria bacterium (assembly GCA_003541985.1). GTDB lineage: Bacteria > SAR324 > SAR324 > SAR324 > NAC60-12 > JCVI-SCAAA005. The sequence goes on from DPLM01000192.1 coordinate 626, forward strand.
TTCTTCGCTGACTCGTCCAGTTGGGATCGGGCGTTGACAGGTTCTGCGCATGCGGGCGTCTTGTTCACGCTCAAACCACTGATTGAGCACATGCGCACCACCACCGATCAGCAGTGTACCAAGAACTAGATGAAAGATCTTTGTTGGATTGCTGATGACTCCAGATAGGTAGTATCCCATCATTGCACTCAAAACCACCATACTCAATAATCGAGGCTTGCAGAGGGTCCAGTAGTCACTGAGGCGACTACGCCATTGATCAGTGGGGGAGAGGAAGGTGATTGACTTAGATCTCATGGAATCCTTAAGGGTTTTTCAAAGTGGAATTACACAAAACCAGTGCGCTTCTCGCAAGATAAAAAACCAACTCTTTCTACTTTTCATAAAATCTAATATTATAAATTTACTTTTTTAAATTTAACAGCGGCCAACAAATCATCAATTTTCTAGTGATGCCCAATTTTTATCTGGAATTTCCATTCGCAAGCTGGAGAAATATAGGAAATCTTTTTTTGTTGACAGATTCTTCGACTCATTCTCGATACTTCATCATCTGCGGCATCTGTACCGAAGCTGATTCACTCTCGGTCAGAAATATGAGGATTATCAATTAAGTAACTAGGAAAATAATCATGAAATTTAAGGTTGTCTCGGCTGATGCGACAGATTCATCACAATCCAGTGACGATCCGAAAGTTCGTATTAAAGAACTGATTGAGAGTAGCCCTGTTTTTCTATTCATGAAAGGCACCCCTGAAGCACCACAATGTGGATTTTCCTATCGCGTCTGTGAGGTCCTACGAGGATGGAAAGTCCCATTTCGTTCCTTCAATGTCTTGGCAGATCCTGATCTTCGACAGGGCGTCAAAGAGTTCACAAATTGGCCTACTATCCCTCAACTCTATGTCAATCGAGAATTCGTTGGTGGATGTGACATCATAGAGGAGCTCTCACAATCCGGTGAACTACGAGAATTACTGCAAGAAGCGTATCCTGAGCAAAACTTTGAGCCTCCTCCCCTTCCCGCCCAAGTTCAGGCTGTTTCACCCACACAGGCCAAGCAGATGTTGGAAGAAAACTCCGAGCTAACGGTACTGGACATTCGTGAGCCTGACGAACGAGAATATGCAAAGCTGGAGCGGTCTCAAGTGCTAGATCACAAGCTTGCCGAAGAAATTTTGAACCAATGGGATCCGGATAGCACCTTGCTGTTGATATGCCATCGGGGTATCCGAAGCATGGAAGCTGCACAATTTTTTATTTCCCGTGGTTTTCAACAGGTTTTCAATATTGATGGTGGCATTGATCGTTGGTCTGACGAAGTCGATTCCAGCATCCCACGCTACTAAGTATTTTCTGAAAACAAAATGAACTCACCTACAATCGAACTGACGCCAAGAGCAGCTGAGGTTTTTCGAGAAGCTTGTTCAGCAGAACAAAAAAGTCTAACCGAATCCCGTCTGCGCATTGGAGCAAAGCCAGGGGGTTGCTCTGGTTACAAATACGAATTGGAATGGAATGCAGCGACAGATCAACTGGAGAGCGATCTTCTGCTTGAATCACAGGGCATCCAAATTCTAGTTGATAGGCTCTGTCTGAACGAAGTTCTCGGCTCTCTAAAGATTGACTACAGTGACTCCAACCTTGTTGAACAGGGGTTCGTGTTCATTCAGCTCAGTAGTGGGCAACAATGTGGTTGTGGAGAGTCATTCACTCCAGTTCGTGACCTACCCGCTTATGCCTGATTTGCTCGAGTTGATCGCCAGCGGAACATGCTTTGGTCTCTTTGTCTATAAGTGGATCATCATCATTGCTGTTGTCCTAACATGGGTTAGTGCAGATCCATACAATCCGTTCGTGTCATGGATCAACCGATTCACTCGGCCTTTCTGGTATTGGTGCGAAAGATGGTTACCACTCACCATAAGGCATTTCAGCGCCTACTTTTCTTTGCTACTAGTAATTTTTGGACAGGCGCTCATTCCGGCGTCTGTACGTTCGATCAATCTATTTCTGCAAGGCATAATTGAAGTTGATGCTTTGGCACTTCAGTTTGGTGGGCATCTCATCCAGTCTACTAGCATCATTGCCCAAAGTATCTTCTTCTTCTTCATGCTGATCTTAGGTTTTTGGTTCTTCCTGACTCTGATCAATCCTGCTTACAATAATCCTATTGTTCAGGTCCTCCATACTTTGGCAGATCCACTACTCTCTCCACTACAACGTTACCTTCCTCGAATGCGCTTCGACATCTCTCCTCTAATTGGTGTGGCGCTATTCTATCTACTCAATGCCTATGTTGTACATCCTATCGCCTTCTATGGTGGGATGCTCTCCCAACCAGTCCAACTCTGTGTCTATTGACTCTCCAGAAAAATGGTCGAATTTTTGAAAGGATTATAGCAGACGTCAACCCAAACTGACTGAGCTATGAACCTTTCCCAACGCCTGCTTTCCACCCTACTAATCTGCATTGGTATCAATCTCCCTTTCTCAGCAGTATTGGGACAAGCAAGTTCGCTCACACAGTGTTCTGTAGAAAAGCGCCGCGAACTGCGACTGCAGGGTTTACTGGACGACGTCATTGCCTGGCGTTGTGGTGATTTCCCCAAAGCTCGCATTCTAGCCCACTTGGAAGAATCATCTATTCCGGAGGGAGATGAGGGAACCAACATCACAATTCAGCTAAATCGTCAACCTGCATCCTCCGTCCGAATCAGCTTACGAAGCGTGCTGGCCGATGAAGTAGTTTTGGGCGCAGACGAACTGACCTTCACAACAAGTGACTGGAATAAGCCACGCCACATTACTGTTAAAAGTATTGATGACGATATTGCAGATGGTGATCGTGCAGTAACCCTACAGCTTGCTGTAGCTGCCACAAAAGACACTCGTTTCCGACAAGCTGCCCCTGTTGTTCTTGTTCTGCAAAGTTTGGATAACGATGCAGTTGATTGGTCCGTAACACGCCAACCTGGTCGACTACAAGAGGGAGGGGTTCCTGTCATATACGAAATTTCCCTACTCAGTCGCCCTATGAATCCTGTTATTTTGCGGGTGGACAACAAGCATCCTGATTTTATCCGGGTTGCTCCCGATGAAATTCAAATTACGCCTGACAGCTGGCCCAAACCCGAGTTACTTCGAGTTCAAGCAGTTGACGACTCCTTTGACAATCTAGATCGCCCTGTAGAAGTATTGGCTTCAGTTAAATCAACTACAGATCAAAGCTACCTCAAGCTTCCTCCACTTCGCTTACAGCTGCTGGTCGAAGATGATGAAAATCCAGGAATTGCGGTCAATCCAGAAAGAGGCGTAACGACAGAGGCAGGAGCCCAAGCCAACTTTGACTTGAAATTACGAAGCCAGCCACGCAGTCCAGTCCAATTGAAAATTCAGTCTTCAGACGATACGGAGGGGAAAGTCTCCTCTCAGGAAATGCGCTTCACAGCTGCCGACTGGGATCGTACTCAGCAAGTAGTCGTAGAGGGACTTGATGATCTTCAGCGGGATGGTGACCAATCCTACAAATTATTAATTACAATAGATTCGACGGATGAGGCCTATCAGAAGATCTCTAGACTCCAAATTCCATTGATCAACAGCGACGATGATACTGCTGCATTGGAACTTGAGAGTAGTTCAGACCAGATCAGCGAAGAAGGTGATAGCTCTGAGATATCCATTCGGCTACTCAGTGAACCAGAGAGAGAAGTAATCGTACAACTCTCTCTGGATAAAGCAGATGAGGCTACGTTATTTCCAAACTCACTGACCTTTGACAAAAGTAACTGGAACGTTCGTCAACGATTGCTGGTCGTTGGCAAAGATGACAATTTGGCAGATGGTGACCAAACCATAACTGTTTTTGTGAGAGTATTTGGAAACAGTCCAGAGTACATTGCACTAGCATCCCAACAACTCACTCTAACTAATCGTGACAATGATATCGCAAGCATTCTGATTCGAGCACCCGAACAGCTCAGTACCAGTGAATCTGGAACCAGTGACCACTTTGAAGTACTATTGCAGAGCAGACCCGAAGCTTCGGTATTTATTCCTCTACGCACATCTCAGCCAAACGAGGTCAGCATCAATCCAGAGGCAATCATCATCCAGCCCGAAAACTGGGACCAACCTCAACAAGTAACCATCCAAGGTTTAGACGATGAACGATTGGATGGCTCTCAATTTTTCTTGGTAAATATTCTACCTGCGGAGAGTAACGATCAACTTTACCAAGGTCTGGACGCAACAGATTTGGTTGGCTCCAATGAAGACAACGACCAACCGGGCATACTAACCTCAACGGGGAACCTGAGAGTGAGCGAAAGTTTTGGTGAAGACCAACTAAAGATCCGCCTGAATAGCCGTCCCAATGAAGCAGTACGTCTCCAACTCAAGTCATCTGCTCCAGATGAATTCTCTGTGCTACCAGAACAACTGATTTTCACTCCAGAAGACTGGAATCTTGAACAGAGCGCGACTGTTCGTGGGCTACCAGATGAAGTTGCAGAGGCTAGTTCAACCTACCAATTATTGCTGTCCGTTACGCAGGGTGAAGAAAACTACCAAGGATTGGACACCGTTGAGATCATTGTTGCTGTTAAAGACCAGACTCCTGAGCTACCACCAACGATGATCAAGGCTATGAGGGGTCTACAATATGTTGCTCTTGCAGGTCGAGTACAACGGAGTAAGTACAAGGAAACAGGAACAGATTTGAATCTCAGCGGCCAAAGCCAAGGACTGTATTACAATCGTCATTGGACCTCTCGTCTAACGGCTGGATTTTCTCTAGAAAGAACAGAATTGACTGGGCAGAATTATATCCAGAATCGTAGTATCGCAATTGAATTAGAAGAATACAGGCTGCAGGCATCCGGGGGCTACGCTTGGTATTTTTCACCCGAATGGAGGCTACAACCGGAGTTACGTGTCTCCTACAATTTTCTATCCGCTAAACGGACAGAAGAGAACTCCAACCAACGACTTGAAGAAACATTGGATGGCAGAATTTTTACCGGTCAGTTTGGTTCTAGTCTGCACTATTTGGCAAATGAAACCTTCTTTGTTGGAACAGGTATCTACCTTGATCCTAATAAGATTTCTCTGGGTTTCGCTGATGCAAAGGGAAGCTGTAACACTATCTGGAGCAGTGAGTTCATGGTTGGACTCCAATTCTGAACAAAACAAACCCCGTGAAATAACCTACTCACTACATTTGCAGATTTCACACATCTCTGCCTGAACACAGTAACATCGTGAAAGTTCTGCCCTAACTGATTCCCTTCGAGCAGCTAATCTTCTTCTTTGGCAATACCTAAGCAACTTCTCAATGTAGCGCATCAGTTTGCCAAAAGATTGACTTTGCCAACTTCTCCGGCAAATCCTTTGATACCAGAAAATTTTTCTACCAATTAAAGCTCACATGGAATATTTGCAAAACGCAAATTTGGTTATACAACGCAAATTTGGTTATACAGTGCCTGCGACGCTGTGGAGAACTGTCTCGTACAGAAGTCTCTAGGACGATAGGTTTACGTGCACAAACTGCATCCAGGCTAATGAGTAAACTATTATAGGAAGAACTGTTTATTGAAACCCACAAACGTTCTGGATTCATTGGCAAACCTGCAACCCAACTTCAACTCAATCCTCAAGGCGCTTACTCACTGGGGATCAAGTTAGTACATAAGGATATTAACATTGTATTAGTTGATTTCACAGGAGTCGTGTTTGATCGTGTTTTTCTAAAGCAAGATCTCTCATAAACTGAGGCTGAGATGGAACTCATTCTCTAGCAAAGCAACCAATTATTTTCAAATAATCCAGGGAGTGCTCTTCGACTGGCAGGTATTGTAGTAGCAACACCATTTCAGTTGGAAACATAACACAATGAGTTATGACTGGATCAGGAAATATCAGACTGTCTCGCGCCTAACAGGCTTTAATGTTGCTGATGTGCTGGAAAAGAGTTTTGACCGCAATGTGTTCATGGAAAATGACGGAACAGCTGCTGTGATAGCAGAGAGGCTTTTTGGGGTTGGCAAACGATTGAATAATTTCGTCTACCTGTTCTTGGATACGATGATTGGAGGAGGGGTTGTTTATGATGGAGACGTCCTACGAGGAACCAACAGCAACGCAGGAGGCTTAGCTCTGATGCGGATTGATTCTCCGGGTCAGGGTAGCTTGTTGTT
>DPLM01000335.1 GCA_003541985.1 Deltaproteobacteria bacterium
AAGACCTGGCGCAGGTCCTTAGAATTCATGAATGTCAACAGTTTGGCAGAAGGGAGTGAAACTAGCCTAGCGGAAAACAAAGCGCTTGGCTAGCCCGAGTTCAATGAGAAACAGCTATCTCAAATCACTCGCTGCAACAGGTGGGCAAATTTGTGGGAATCTGGTCAAAGAGCAAAAAAAAACGGGATCGTCCGCCAAAACGAACAATCCCGCTCAAATAATTAGATCAGATGATCCAAATTAGAAAGAGTATGCCCACTCAGCTTCAAATCCACTGGCAGAGCCAGCTTTACTTTTGTCATCTGAAGAAACTGTTGACGTACCTGCACCAAGCTTGAGAGTAACGGCTTCCACAAAGAATGGTGTATTATAGGATGCAGAAATGCGCGTTGCAGTAGCCTCGTCTTTCTCAGCTCCGTCTCCCAGAACCTCAAAAGAAGCACCAACTTTTGATCCGCCGCTTAAGCCGACTTCAACAAAACCGTTGAGAGTACTTGGTGTCTTTTCGACTTCACCGTTTTTCGTGGTCTTACTGGTGAAGCCCAACCCGACTGTAGCAGCACCGGCACCAACCTTGCCCATCAATTGGAAAGCAGAATCTGATTTCTCTTGAGTATCACCTGCTCCATTATTCTGAGCACTGAAACTCAATGTGTAGAATGTTGCAGAGACACTCACATCACCGAAACCACCCTTGATGACGGGGCGAATACCGGTCACATTTGTCTTAGTCTCTGTACCATCTTTCAGTTTCAGAGCATAATCGCCGGATGCAGCTTCCATCCAAGGCACTGCAAGCTCAATATCTATATCGCCTGCATCAACATCAGCCTGAAGGCCCATGAAGCCATCAATGGTGATATGCTCGACGTTCCCAACTCCAAAATCAGAAGCGCGGAAATTCCCCATGCCTCCGTTGTAGTTTTCAGAACTTCCAAATTTGCCAATTTTCACAGCTAAAGTTTTATTAGCACCTTTGATAAATACGTCTCCGTAGCCTGTTTCACCAAAAATATCTTCAATTTTCCCGGATCCAGTAACTGTATTGTCTCCTGAAGAAGCAGTTGCTGTCCAGTTGACGTGCACTTTTCCGTCTTTCTCATCATCTTTATTGAATTCAATGCCCCAAATATCTTGAGACAATTTCATATTGACATCACCAATATAAGTGTCCTGAACTGTGGTAGTGTCACCTCCATCAGGGGTTGAGCTGGAATATTTCATTCCAACGACAACTTCACCACTTGATTTCAAGCTGTGCCCGTCTGCAAAACTAGGGGCTGCCAGTGCGGCGGAAGCGAGTGCGGCCAACATCAGGCTTTTAAACTTTTTCATACTACTCCTTACAAAGTTAGGAATCGGTTGGTTGCCCGCCCCGATCGCCTGGCAGCAGGGGACAAGCAGTCAACTTTCGTCGACATCTTTAAAAACAGGTGCTTTGGGCCGGCCTTGCAACTGTAAGTGAATGCCGAAAAAGGAGAAGCAAAATCAGCCTCTTGCCAAAGTGGCTTTCCGTTTTCCGGGCTCCTTAACCTACACGCTACAATGTTCGTGCCAAACACAGTTTTTTATTCTAAAACCAGAAAAATCGGTCGAAAGACGAACCCAACGCAGGGGGGCCAAGGAATCTGGCGCTTGGACGGGCTGTCCAAGGCGTCTGTCATCTTTCCGAGCTTGCCCACATCCCACGGGCTCGTCCCGCCTGATCGATTCTGCTGGCAGCAACCTCGCTGGAACTGCGCGAACAGAATGCGGCCAATCCCTTTCGTCCGTGCTCCTCGCAAGCGCACGACAGAGATTGGACAACAAAGGACGAAGGTATCTTGGATTCAAGAGAAAGGTCAAGAGGTATTCAGACAAGCTGATTTCTGACAGAATCATTTTATCTGATTCAACACAGTCTCTTTTCATCAGAATCTAAGAACAGCCTGCAGGCGCAGGCAAAAACTCTCCATCCTTCCAAAATTCCTGGCCTGATGGCAGCCCTCCATGGGGCCCAACCAAGGAATTAGTTACCCTGCTGCTGCAGGTTCTTGGGATAACGGTCTCGGTCAATGTCGGGTAGAATTGGCAATAATACCGCTACGGAGAAGACTCCTACGGCAATGCTGACTACTACTCCAACAAAGAGGAGGCGAAATGCTTTTTTCGTTTCAGTCATAAATTTCTGGAACAGATATTATTAGCGAAATTCAAATTCTGAGCCCGCAACGTAGCGAAATCTTGGTGAGAAAACCAGTCCTTTTCAATCCAAATTGGAAAAAATCTCACCAGAAAAACATCAACCAGCGCTATTGACGATCTCGGTGTCCGCAAAGAAGTAAGCAATCTCTGTTGCTGCCGTCTGCGGGGCATCAGAACCATGTACCGTATTCTCACCGATGCTCAGGGCAAAGTCCTTACGAATTGTTCCCTCAGCCGCTTGGGCCGGGTTGGTAGCGCCCATCACATCACGATGAAGGTTAATGGCGTTGTCTCCCTCCAGCACACTAACCATGACGGGTCCCGAACTCATGAACTTGGTCAACTCTCCGTAGAAGGGGCGTTCTCGGTGCACCGCGTAGAAACCTTCGGCCTCACGCAGAGAGAGGTGTAGCATCTTGGTTGCGACAATGCGCAGGTCGTTAGCTTCAAAGCGAGAAAAAATTTGGCCAATCAAGTTACGCTTGACGCCATCGGGCTTAATGATCGAGAGAGTTCGTTCCAGTGCCATGCTGCCTTTCAGGTTGGCCGTTACAGTGGAAAAGACTGCCCAGACAGGCAGCCTTGTGAGCAATGTTTGGTAGATTGGCTATTCAAGCAACCTCGGTTGAAGCTACTGGAGAAGCTGTACTCAAGTCAAGGTACAGAAGTTTTGCAGTAGCTGCAAACCCACTTGCTGGCTCTTCTCCGGGTGAAACTGCACCCCCCAGACGTTATCCTTTCGCACAGCCGAGGCAAAAGGATAGCCATACTCCGTCTCACCTAGCACTACCTCTAGATCATTTGGTCGCAGGTGGTAGGAATGCACAAAGTAGAAGTAACTGCCGTTACGCAATCCCTGAAATAATGGATCCGGCTTGCGGAGCTCGACCTCGTTCCAGCCGATCTGTGGAACTTTGAGCTGGTGCTCAAAGCGACTGACTTCTCCAGCAATCCATCCCAAGCCCTGATGTGGACCATTTTCCTGACCTAGATCCATTAGCAACTGAGCCCCAACACAGATGCCCAATAGCGGAGTACCAGACTGGACCTTCTCCTCCATCACCTCCAGCAGTCCGGAATCACGAAGATGCTGCATTGCTGGGCCAAAGGCACCTACTCCAGGAAAGAGAATTCGATCTGCTTGACGGACGGCTTCCGGCTCTTCCACGATCGCAACCGGCAACTTCAGGTAGTCCAGAGCGTTTTTGAGGTTGTGCAGATTACCGACTTTGTAGTCGACGATCACACTCAAGCTCATAGCATACCCTTCGTCGAAGTGACACC
>DPLM01000307.1:0-173 GCA_003541985.1 Deltaproteobacteria bacterium
TGGAAAGAACTCACAGGACAGATCTTCTTCTCTTCAATCGTTTTGACTCCCAAATCTAAAAAGGCCTGAAGCTTTTGGAGAGGATTCATTCTGGAATTTCTTAATTGATTTTCAATATCTTTCGTGAGCTCGTATTGGTACTTCAAGTAAGCCAATCCCAGTTCCTGCTTTTT
>DPLM01000307.1:543-739 GCA_003541985.1 Deltaproteobacteria bacterium
GCCTTGCGAATCCCCAACCGCAAGGATAGATCGTTATAGCTGAAGCTATCATAGCCTTTGGTCTGAATCATTTCTCCAGCCAAAGTTAATATTTCAGATTGCCTTTCTCTCATATTTTTATCATTGCCTCTTAGGTTAGTAATACTGATTGTCTCATCACGAACTCGTATAGTTTGTTTAGAGACTATCTAAACAG
>DPLM01000307.1:1036-11991 GCA_003541985.1 Deltaproteobacteria bacterium
AACTCGTATAGTTTGTTTAGGGACTATCTAAACAGTAGTTTAGTGCAAAATTCTTAAATTTGAATATATTTTTGAAATTTCAATTATTTTACTGGTCTAGCTTTCTTTCTTCTGAATCATCAATATTTTTGAACTGTCCAACCCTAACTAGCTCACAGAGAAAACCCCACTTATTCCTAAATTGTGGTGCTCTAGTGTATGGCAGCGAAAGAGCCATAGCCCAAGATTATCTACTACAAAAAAATACGAGTCTGCTCATCCAGATTCATCAAATACATTTCTCTAATGTAACAAAATTGTTTCTCTTTACTCAATCTGAAAGTGATGTCCATGCCGGTGATTGCATGGGGCTAAACTGTATCATTCCAGAGCTCCAAAGCTATCTACTCCCAAAGATTGAGATCCCCAAGTCGACTCGTTGACTCCATTATCTATCCATTGAAGGCCCAGACTTGCTGATGTTATCGTGTTGCTTCCTGCAGCAAAATTGTTTCTCCCTAGTATGTCACCTCACGGAGATTGCCAATCACTCCCCCCTAAATACACTAGAAACGGAGAGCCTGCTGCAACGCTAATTTAGTATTAGCACCGATTGTAAGCGCAATGTTGGCCTTGGGAAGGGGAGTCGGGTGGTAGAATCTCAATCAAAAGAGGCAGCGGTCAGAGTTTGGTTCGTACTGACTTCCTGCAATTTAAAAATATTGAAACCAGCATCCACCAGCATATCCATCTGTTAAACGATCGCCAACTCGAAACTACGTTCACCAAAGCGAAAGGGCTCACACGGGTAAACATCCAGGGAAATCAACGTGCCCTGGACTTCCTTCTAGCTTAAGCCGAAGAACTCTAGCATTCGCTTCGTTGAACAATCACAAGCGTAGGCGACTCTCGCCAGAGACTTGAAATATCGGCTACAGACAATCGTTGACCGTAAACCAATTTCCCAATCTGCCATTGTGCAGCCATTCGTGAAAAGTGTGGAAAGACGATTCATCGTTCTGCGTGTCCTAATCCCATCACCAATCATTTAGGATCAGCACTAACTTCTGGCCAACTTCAATGCCATCCCTGCCCTGAACAATCGCGGACCATACAATTCTCTGGCTACCTGGGAGCAAACCATTGTATGGGCATAGTACAATAATTCCCAGCACTTCTTGACGGTACCGTATGAGTGAATCCAACGCCAGGAGGACCCTGACTCTGTGTCAAGCACGCGACTTCTCCCATCGCGTTAACGTTCCGGATTCCATGCCAGTAAATGGTGCTGGGCACAGGTAACTGATTCTGAAAGCTGACTTGTAACAGATCTCCTAGCAGGCTTTCAGGAAAGAATCTCCTATTCGGTCATTGTAGAGCCAGCGACGAGAATCTGGAATCCAGGCGCACCGAGTTCTGTAAATTCTCCTTAACAGTCAGCTCATCTTCGTCAATTTTCTATGATTCTTCCGCTTTGGTCGTGGTGTCTTTGAGGAAAAGATCCGTGGTGAGCAGGCTAGAACACCTTAGAAGATCTCTGCATTTCATCGAATTAACTTTTTGGAACAGGGCTTAGCTGGATAGGAAAAAAAGAGAGGAAAGTCATTGATAATTATCAAACTACCTACGAGTAATCTTCTGAACTAGAGACCATTTGCCAACACCTTTCCCTCCTCGTCAAAGAGATGAAGATTTGAGTGATCAAAGTTTAGATGCAGTAGTTCTCCGGGTTTGACAGGGATCTGACCGGGTTGGTGGACATTGAATGCACCAAGATCCTCAGAACGACAATAGATGTAGGTCTCACCACCGAGTTGCTCGGTCAATTCAACAACGACTGAAGCATCTGCCTCTTCTACATTCGCTAATTTGATGTGTTCCGGTCGAATTCCAAAAGAACAGTTTTCTCCCTCCACCAAGTTTGTTAGGGACTTGATCGTGATTTTGGTTTGCCCAGCTTTTAAAATCCATTGTTCACTTTGTCGTGCCAGTTGAGCTTGAACGATATTCATTTGTGGAGAACCAATAAAGCCAGCAACAAATAGATTTTTTGGTGTATTGTAAAGTTCCAGTGGAGGGCCGGCTTGTTCAACTCGGCCTTGATTCAGAACCACGATTTGATCAGCAAGCGTCATTGCCTCGGTTTGGTCATGTGTCACATAGATCATGGTTCCACCGATATTGGCATGAAGCGCAGCTAGTTCCTTGCGCATGGTGACGCGTAATTCGGCATCAAGATTGGAGAGAGGTTCATCAAACAGAAAAGCTTTTGGTTCTCGAACAATAGCACGGCCGATCGCAACTCGCTGACGCTGACCGCCTGATAGTGCCTTGGGGTGGCGCTTCAGATAATCTGTGATTTGGAGCATCTCTGCAGCCTTGAAAACTCGTTGGTTGATCTCACCTCTGGACATCCGAGAGTTCTCCAAACCAAAAGCCATGTTTTGATACACGGTCATGTGTGGATAAAGAGCGTAGGACTGAAAGACCATAGCCAATCCACGCTCAGAAGCTGCAACGTTGTTGACAACCTCACCTTCAATTTCCACAGCGCCAGACGTAACCTCTTCCAATCCAGCAATAATTCGTAGCAGTGTACTTTTTCCACAACCCGAAGGTCCGACAAAAACGACAAACTGACCGCTTTGTACTTGAAGATCGATACCATGAAGCACTTCCACAGAGTCAAAGGCTTTGTAGACCTTTTTCAGCACAATTTCTGTCATTTCATTCTCATAGGTTCAGCGACTACGCATTTTCGCAGCCAAGTTTGGTTCTGCCCGCTGCATTCGCAATGGTGGCAATCCTTGGAGGATCTGTTTTATATCATCCAACATCATCTCTTGAATCCGAGCATAGGAATCTCGTATTCCACCAGCTAAGTGTGATGAAAACAGAACATGAGATGTTTTTCGAACAAGATCATCCTTGGAGACCGGCTCCTCTGGGAATACATCAATTGCTGCCCGGAATCGTCCCTGACCTGCTAACTCAATAAATGCTTCAAAATCCACAATCTCTGCACGACTAGCCAGAACCACTGTCGCATCTGTTGGAATGAATTCCAGCAGCGCTTTTCCTAGAAAACCTTCATTTTCTGTAGTGACCCCAGCAAGTAGAAAGAGAAACTTTGATTTCGCCAAAATCTCCTCCAGAGAAACAGGGATTAGCCCTTCTTTACTGAGATATCCACTTGAAAGCCATGGATCATACACGAGAATTTCAGGCTGGAACGGTCTCAGTAGCGGCACCAGAGACTTGCCTAGATTCCCGTAACCCAAGAGCCCCACCTTCGAATCGTAAAGGCTGTAGGCTTTGGCATTGCCCCCGATTCCATAAGCTTCCTGAGCCATTCGAAAAAGAGGATCTGCGTGTTGAAGTCCTCTTGCCAGAGTGATTGCCTGACCAAGGCAAAACTCAGCCACAGCAGGGGCCATCGCAGGAGCTGCAGAAAGGACGTGAATGCCGCGAGCACGTGCCTCTTCGTAATCAATGTTGGGCTCCCAGTTTGCCTTCACGTTGAGAATGGCACGCAGTTTTGGAGCTCGGTCCAACCTTTCTCTAGGCATTGCCGTCTGACCAATGATCACTTGAATCTCAGGTAAAATTCTTTCTACCAAATCATCTGGTGCCCGTGATCCGAAGTGGATTACTAGGCGCCCAAGATCCCTTAATACTCTCTCCGTTGCTTCAGAAAAAATCATTTCCTGATTCCGGGGGTAAGGATCAATGAAAATTAGCGGTCTTTCGCTCATTTCATACCTGAACTAGCTATGCCTGTTGTGATGAATTTTTGTAGGAAGGCAAAGACCACCACGACTGGAATCAAGGTGACAACCGTCATCGCCAGAATGTAGTGCCACTGCACGTCCAACTCTCCTTGAAAGGCGTTCAAGCCCACCTGAAGAGTGTAGACCTCAGAACGGTTGAGAACGATCAGTGGCCAAAGGAATTCATTCCAACGCCACATTATTGAAAAGATCGCGAGGACCGCTATCGCTGGCATCGCTAGAGGCAGAACAACTCGCCAGTAGACCTGCCACTCCGTGGCTTTATCCATCCGGGAGGCTTCAATCAGGTCCTTGGGAATCGTCAGCATGTATTGTCGTAGCAGGAAAACCCCGGTTGGAGTTGCCGCCCCTGGCAAAATCACAGCCCATAGTGAATTGACCATTCCTAGCTCTGTCACCACCAAATACACCGGCACCAAAATCACTGTGATCGGAATCATCAGGGTACCAATCACAAACAGCATTACTGCATTGCGACCTTTGAACTCGTAAATTGAGAGACCAAAAGCTGCCATAGAGTTGATCAATAAGGTGATCAGGGTAGCCAGGGTAGTGACAATGACCGAGTTTGTGAGGTAACTCAAAAAGTTAAAGCGTTCCAAGGGATCAAGATAGTTCTCCCAAGCCATGCGGAATTCACGAATGGGTTCTCTCTGCTTAATGGGAATTTTGAACTTAGTACTCGGCTCCGCCGGATCTACCATCTGGCTAATGATCCCGATTCGGCGAATTTGAGCCAGATCTTTAGTAGAACCATCTTGCATGGTGACACGATACATGGGGAGTTGTTTCTCGTAGCCCTCTACTTCTACCACAACTTGGCCCAAGGGAGCCCAGGTTGGGGGAAATTCGAGCAATCCAGCGGGAGTTTTGAACGAAGACAAAACCAGCCAAACAACTGGACCAAACATCAAGAAAATCCCCAAGCCCAGGTAACCATAGGTGAACAAATCAGTCCAATGCCATCGCTTGCCACCACGGCGGAGGGTAAGAAACTGCCAGATTCGGTCAGGAAGAGAAGTTGAATCAGCCATTGTCTTTCCACCTAGTGGCTGCTAACTGAAACATGGTGAGAGCAAACAAAACTACTCCTAAAATAACAGAAGCAGCTGCAGCCAAGCCAAAGTTTTGGATCTGATTTGTAAAGCCAGTGTTATAGATGTATTGAACAATGAATTGAGTGGCTGTGCCTGGACCACCCCCAGTTAGTACGAAGACCTCATCAAAGGTTTGTACTCCCTTGATCAAGGCTAGCACAATCACAACCAACAGATTAGGCCAAAGTAGGGGAAGAGTAATTCGCCAAAAAATTCGTTCTTGCTTTGTTCCGTCCATCTCAGCTGCTTCGTAAAGATCTGGAGGAATTGCCTGGAGTCCTGCAAGTATGATTAAAGTGTAAAAGCCCATGTGAGCCCAGATAGAAATGAAGATCGCCCAGAACATGGCCCACGCTGGACTAACAAAGAAGAGAATCTTGTCAAAACTCAACTCTACAAGCCAGGCATTGAGAATGCCATCACGGAGCAAGATCCATTTCCAGATTAGCGCAACTACAACTGGAGAGAGTAAAACTGGAAAAAAATAAACCGATCGAAAGAACCCCCGTGCCCGGATTTTTTTATTCAGCACCAGAGCCGTAATCAACGAGAACAGCACCAGAAAGGTGAGTTGCAGCGTAATGAAAATTGCTGTGTTAAAGAGGCCTTTCCAGAAGCGGTCCTCTCGACAGCTCAAGGGATCAGCGTAATTTCCACAGTCCAGCAAAAAAGCATACTGTTCTGTACCTGTGAAAGCACGTTCATCCAGATAAAGGTTAGTTCCACCCGTCAGTGAAAAAGCAAAGTTCACAAACAAAGGAAGAACAACAAAAAGCCCAAAGAAACATAAATTTGGCAACAAGAAAATATAGGGCATTGTTCCCAGCCCCAGCAGATTCTGGATGCGTTTCATCGGCCATTCAATGAAGCGAAACAACTGCGAAAGTGGCCAGATAATCAGACTTTTTGGATTGAATTGACCAGTCTCCGCATCCTTGAACTGAGAATGTTCAGCAAGTTCTGAATTCATTTTGAAATTTGGAGACTCTTTAGAGGGTAAAGATCCGCCAAACTACATGAGCAGTTGGCGGAATCAATAGTCAAAATGGAGAGTACACGAGTCCACACGTTCAGCGAATTCGTGTTTAACTAACAGAATCAGCTACCTCGCTTCTTCTCAGCGATTTGTTGCTGAATATCTTGTTCCATCCGCTTATAGGCCTGATCCAGAGTCAGTTCACCCATAATGGCTTCATTCAGACGCGAGATCAGTGCGTTGAACATCACGCGGTTGTAAACATAACCCTGTAGGTCAAAAGCTGTTGGAGAAATACCGGGGACCGCTCCAGCAAAGGTCTCCAGAGCGTGTTTCGCGCGAGGATCTTCTGTATCAAAATCAACACCCTTCTCTGCCAACCCTAGATGTCCTGGAATAAACAGAGTTCGACCATAAAATTCTGCTAAATTTTCTTCCTGAGCTAACCAATCCATTAGCTTAGCCACTTCTTCGGGATGCTTGGTATCTTTCATAGCTACCAAGGCTGCTCCACCGGGCATCCCAGTACAGGCTGCTGGACCACAGGGAGCAGGGACCGCCCACCAATCAAAGGCATCACCAATGTTTTTGGCAAACTGAGGAATTTGCCAGGATCCACTCATATACATCACGACCTGAGCGTTTGTGAAATCCTCATTCGCACCCAGATAGGTTGAACCAGAGACAGAGCCCCAGAGTTCCTTAGCCATGATTCCCTGCTGGTGCCAGTCATAGAGGCGTTGGGTCATGCGCTTCAAACCTTCATCAATCAGAGCAGGTTCGCCACTACCATCAAACATCTTGGCACCCATCGCGATTGCTGGTCCGGAGACACGGTGACCAGAGCGATCCCAGGCCATTGGAATAGGAATTTCCAACTTATCAGCTACTTGCTTGGAAGCCTTGGCCCAATCGTCCCAAGTGGCTCCTTTGCCAGGCATTGGCACTTCTGCTTGCTCAAACAACGTCTTGTTGACATAGGGACCTGTGACCGTCAACTGAGTCATGAATCCAGAAATGGCTGAGGTATCCCCCGGTTGACGCAACCACTTGAGGAAGGGACCAAAGCTTTTCTCCCAGTAACCCGCATCGCTCAAATGTGGGCGGAGATCCATGTAGTATTTTGAGAGACCACCAAGATCGGTGACGCGGGCAATATCTGGTCCATCTCCGGCAGCAAGTTGTACCGGCAGACTCTCCATAATCGACTTATATGGCACCACGTCCAAGGTGACTTTAATATCTGAGTTCTGAGCTTCAAAGCGATCCAATAATGATCGCATGACTTCGCCTTCTATGCCGTCGTTGTACCAAGTCATTCTCAGTTGGGTCTCAGCAAACAGTGGAGTTGCCCAAACCGCCATTGCGACTGAACCGGCGGTCAAGATTCTTCTGAGTTTTTTTAGCATTCTCAGTTCCTACCTTAGAGTTGGAGATAACAGGTCGCTTAACCTTTGACAGTTTATCCAGCCACCTGATGAGATCGCTAATGATCAACACTTGGCAAAGCTGCAAACATGGTGATCATTTTGCGAAATATTTGTTGGAAAGCATTAATTTAACTCACCAACTTTTTTCAAAAATATGTCTTTAAATCAAATTTTTTGTAGTAATAACTATCTTCTGTATCAAAAAAATGAGATTTTTATTCACAATTACTGAAGGCTTGATTTACATTCATTTTAAATCAGGAAACATTGCCGATTTGAATAAAGATGAGAAAGATTGTCAAACAAAAACGCTTCATTAGGTCTCGTTGCCTTACTCTCCGGTAAGTAATTCTTAAAATTCACTAAAGTTGACTTTCAGGGAGTCTTAATCACCAATCTCTCTACCCTAATTGAACAGCCTTTTCCTGGGCTTCCAGCGCCAGACGGCAGACTGTGAAGCAGTGCTCATGGGTCATCGTGAATTCTGTACGATCCTTAATATCATTTAGGAATTTTTCAAAGTAAGTGATCGGAACATCACTGCAGTCGATTCGTTCATAGCGGTCGTGATTGACCAGCATCAGGTGGTCTTGGCCCTCATGACCAAGAATGTCAATATACTTCCGCAGCTCCAGGAAGCCCTCCGTTCCTTGGATAAAGAGACGACCGTCTCCCCAGGTGGGCAGCGCATCTGGTGTATACCAGTCTACTCTGATAACGCCATTGGCAGTCGGGCTGCGTAGAACAATCTCTCCATAGTCTTCAAACTCAGGCAAGGTCGGATTGGCGTAGTTTCCAACAGAACTTGCTACTATTTCTGCGTTCTTGGATCCCGTCAACCAGAGAAACTGATCAATTTGGTGGGAAGCAATGTCGATCAGAATGCCTCCATACTGAGTCTTTTCATAGAACCAAGGTCTGCGCAGATGAGCGTTATGACGATGGGGTCCCAGTCCTACCGTTTGAACCACCTTTCCAATCGTACCCTGCTCAATCAACTCCTTCGCCTTCAGTGTTGCAGGGACTTCAAAGTGTTCGGAAAAATCTATGCTGTAGCGTGCTCCAGTCTCCTCACGAACTTGCATTACAGCCCGTAGTTGCTCCTGAGTAATTACACCTGGTTTATCGACCATCACATCCTTGCCATGTCGCATAGCCTGAATGCAGATTTCCGCGCGCTCTGCAGGAATGCCTGCACAAACGATCAACTGGATATCCTCATGTTGGTAGAGAAGCTCAGGAGAAGCAAAACGAGGCACTTCGGGAAAACGTCGAGTGAAGCCTTCCAGAGGCTCTGCTTCATCTCGAGTGTAGTAACCAGCGCACTTGGCACCAACGGCCAGCAAACCCTCGGTCATTCCATAAACGTGGCGATGGTCCAAACCCACGCAGGCAAACTGAATCATAAGATCAACCTCTCAATAAGATTTATTCATATCAGCAGCATTAACAGCAACAGTGACAGTTTTTTTCTTATAACTGCTGTTAGCAATTCTCTGTTCCAAATGACGCCAGTACCGATCACCATCCAGAGGCATCCGGACGCTTTGATTTTCGAATGTAGAGAGGAGCATCGCATTGGCTAACTCTACGCTGTGAATGCCCTCAGTTGCAGGAGCTAGGAGTGGAGTTTGGTCCAATACATTATCCACAAAATTCTGCAAAATCCCGCGATGTTGACTACCTTTCCCATCAATCGGAATCTTCACTTCTTCGACTGTAGGCTTGCCAAAAGGCTGATCTGTACTGCGGCAAAATTCTGAGATGGAGATACTGTTTTTGAATAGTCGCAATCCACTCTCATCCGCAATGACGGTTCCGTTCTCTGCAACAATTTCCAAGCGGTTGGTTCCGGGGGTTTCGCCAGTGGTCGTGATGAAGCTACAAGTGGCTCCATTTTCATAGGTCAGCAGAGCTGTCACGTCATCTTCGACTTCAATATCATGCCATTTACCAAATCGACACTGAGCCCAAACTTGGGATGGTTTCCCAAAAAGCCACCAGAGCAGGTCCAGTTGGTGTGGGCATTGGTTCAACAAAACTCCTCCACCTTCTCCTCGCCAAGTCGCTCGCCAGCCACCACTACGATAGTAGATATCTGGCCGGAACCAGTCGGTAATGATCCAGTTCATCCGCCGCAATTCCCCCAGTACTCCATTACCGATCATTTCACGGATACGCTGATAACGAGGGTCGGTCCGTTGGTTGAACATGGCACAAAAAACCTGTTCTTGCCGGGGACGCTTTTCATAGGAGTTGATCAACTGCTGGCAGGCGTTTTTGTGCACGGCAATCGGCTTTTCTACCAACAGGTGTAGGCCACTTTTCATTGCTGCTTCACCAATAGTGGAATGGTCATAATGAGGGGTGGCAATGATCAGTGCCTCAATCAATTCTGATTCGATCATCTCCAGGCTGTCAGAGAAGCAAGGAATCTCTGGCGAAACTTTACTAAGTCGACCCGAATCCAAATCGCAAACCGCAGTGACTTCAGCTCTTTGAACAAATTGCTGAGTGATGGAATGGTAGTGTTGGGTTCCCATATTGCCGAGACCGACTATCCCAAACTTGAGTGGATTCATTAGCTTCTTTTGTCATGAGGAGAATTTTGGGGATCAGGACTGATATGTGGTATGAATTCTTCAAGTGGTGAACAACTGTGGGTAGCTGATTTCTGGCTCAGCAATGTTTTTTGTATGCCCATTCATGTAGCAGACACTGAGGGCCCTACGGGGTGCAGAGGTTCGGTTCTTATCGGAAGCATGCAGCAAGTGGTTGTGCAATACTACCAAATCTTGGGGTTCCACAAGAATTGGGATAATATGGTTTGTTGGTGCGTGCTCGACGGCTTGCGACTCTGTCAAGAATCCTCCAGAATGTTCTGGATTGATCAAGCCTTTGCGATGAGATTTGCGAATGATTTGAACACAGCCGTTTTCAAGAGTCGCTTCATCTAATGGAATCCAAACTGTCAGCAGTGGATCTTGATCCAAAAAATTCCAGCGGTCCTGATGCCATGGCAGCCACGTCCCCTTGCCTGCGGCCTTGTTCATAAACATTGTCCGAAAGGACGTAATCGGTAAGTTTGGTCCGTAAACTCGCTCACAGAGTCGAACAAAAAAAGGTGACGTAATGAAATCAAAGAAGCGTTGATCCGCTTCCAATCCTTGAATTTTACGATAATCCAGAGTAGCTCCCTGAAAGCCATTGCCTCCCCATCTCAAATCTTCGTACTTCCCAGAATCAGTATCGAGTTGCATCCAGATTTGATCATAGTCTACATCTGCTGTACCCAGCATGATTTGATTGATGCGCTCCTGAAGATCTGCAATTTCGTCTTTCTCAAAAAATTGTGGCAGAATGAAATAGCCTTCTTCTTCGAAAAGTTGAAAGCATTGATCCAGATCTCTTTGGTGATTCATAATTTAATTGGTATATCAAGTGGGTTAGTAAAATATTCAGGCTTTAAGATGGTAAACTAAAGCCTGACTAATCAAGATTGCTGTAATCCTGACAGAAACGAAAGTACTTGCTGGTGCGAGTACTCCGTTTCAAAGTGTCCGGTTTCAGTAATCAAAAGCTGCCAACTCTCGGGATGGCCATCCGCGTCTGCCTGCGACCGCAGGGCTTGATCAAGGCCTTGTACTCCTTCAATCGGAGTGAGGCCGTCATGGCGCCCTAC
>DPLM01000161.1 GCA_003541985.1 Deltaproteobacteria bacterium
TTTGAATCACTTATATGCTTGCCATGAATCCCATTTTAGTGGAGAAGAATTGTTAGTGGGTACGTCTTTCTTTGGAGGGCATACTGGTGACAACAAGATCGGAAGAGCAGTTTCGGTGAGAGAAAATTTCCAGAAGCTGGCTGGAAACATTATTGAATCAATTACGATCACTTCTTATTACACAAGTGATACTTTCGCAACAACTACAAACTGTAATTGGCGAACAGCGGGCATACTTAAGTTCTTCCATGAAAGTCATCAGTTCATTGCGGAAGATAGTGCTATGGGTTCAGGCGAGTACCTGCAAGCCTTGGCTTCACTGACTGGATGCAGTTCAGAGCATTACGGCAATTTTCAGAAAGTTATGCGCCGCGAATATGGAAATATATTTACAGGTAACGACTACAATCGTTCTGTAAAAATTTTTTTTAGTGTGGTCAATACAGATGTAAATCTTTTAGAATGTAGAAGCAATTCTTAGCTAGGCAACTAGTTCCCATATCTCTAAAAATTTAGTGTTTCAACACTACTTTAATTGAATTAATTTGTATTTTTAAAATGCGTAATTAAGTAACTGTAGTTTAAGCAGTTATGAAGGCTCGTTTCAAAAAAGATTCTAGTGTTTTCCTTCAAGATTCTAAACTATCAGCTGGAGGATATTAACTAGGAATTAGAATTTATCTTCATTAAGATTAAATTTGTGCTTGCTCTAGCTATTGCCGTAGGAAAGTTTTTTACAGCTAGTACCTCAGTTTCCCAGGTGCGTGTTTGTGATGCAAACAGTGGATTCTGATATCCCAAATAATTTGTTGACACAATATCTGTTTAGTGAGTCTTGAAACGCTAATGCTGTCATTAGCAATTGAGCAAAGATATTAGTTCATGCAGCGAGGAACCCGCCCCTTGACTCGATTTCCATTCTACATTTTTCTTTTGAGAGAGGTTTGATCCCATTCCTTTCAATATATTCAGGTCCAACATTTGATGCCACTTGCCAACATCCATCACCATCATCTTTCAAAAGTACGGCACCTTTCTGCGGACTGGGATATGTCTTTTGGGTTGCATCACAAAAGTTTACAGTTGCTTGCATGTACATGCGATAACTCTTATTTAAATGTTAGTAACTTGGTTTCTATTTACTGTAATAACTACAGTATTTTAGAAGTCTGCCAAGAAAAACCGAATAAATAATTTGTATCCTCCGTAAGTAGATACTTGAACGACATATTCATAAAGCTTTTAGATCAGCAGACCATTGCAGAAGTACCTAAAAATAAATTACAGCTAATTGTTTGGGAATCCAATTTTTTTCAAAAAAAATTTCCTATTCTACCTCTAAAACAGATGAAAACCAAACGCGTGAGAATTTTCACACTTAATGCGGATGTACAATTTGCTGGCCTACTCAATTTTATTGTGGGCCTTTGCCTTCTTAAAATAGTTAATTTTGGTCAGCGGAACTAAAACTGAAAGTAGTTTTTGAAGAAACCGCTGGATGTGTCCTGATTATGAAGGCAACAGACAAGGGAGCTTTCCAAACTTGGAAAGCTTAGAAGAGCAGATGTGTTATTTGCTTAACTGAACTTCAACTTTCCCCTTGCGAAGGACCGCCTTAGGTGCGAATCAGCAGCGTGAGGGGCCCCAAGTCCGTGTTCCATGCGCAGCAACTCTCGTTGTCTTGGAGAGAGCAAATCAAAAAACTTGGCAGGAAATTCATCGTGAGGATCGACCTGGAAAATCAGACTGGATTTTCGATAGTGTCCAAATAGGGCATGTCGGTTGGTATATGTTTGATTGTTTCCGCCAGCATGCCAGCATTGACCATTGAAAATCAACACACTGCCAGCCCTCGCAGTCACCTGAAAAACATGCTGAACTGCAAATCCTTCTGGTGGGCCTGCCATCATACTCTTGTGACTGCCCGGGACAATCTGTGTTGAACCATTTCTCGGAGAAAAGTCATCTAGCATCCAGACCGTGTTGCACATCACTGGTGATACGGGATTCAGCAACTCTGCGCCAATATCGGTGTGGAAACCCTGCTCACCATCATCAGGACGAGCGATTCGGGCGTTCAAGCTCCCAAGGATCAGGTTTTTTCCTAGAATGGATTCCAGAATCGGTAGCGTTTTGGGGTGATCCATTAGAAAGAAGAAAGCAGGATCTTGAGATGGCAAGTTGGTGACGTGTCCGGCTGTCCCCATGAAGTTCTGTTCATGGCCCGTGAGCTCATAACAGCGAATCAGGCACTCTTTCAGGTGAGATACCTCGTCAGGATTCAACACCTCGTCCAACAGCGTGAACCCGTATACTTCCATCTCAAGTAGCGCTTGCGCTAGCGATTCCATGTTTCTCTCAGTTCAATGTGGCTGATTTAGTTTCACCACTAGTGATTTTGTTCGCTTCCATTAGCACTGCTACGAGCCGTTCCAGCCTCTCGATTCGATATTCCAGCTTTCCAATTTTTGAATTTTGGAAATCCAGTAAGTTCTCCAATTCCAGAATACGGCCTTCGGTGACTTCCATGTCGTTTCCTTTTGACAGCAAATGATGCGGGAACCAATCCATTGTTCCCATAGAGTGATCTGCATTAACTGCTTGACCCAACTGCACTGGTTGTTCCAGATCTTTTCTAGTTATCGTCTTCTGTAAAAAAACATTTAACCAAATTTTGTCCGTCGAGATCCAACTCCGGTCTCGTTGTCCCAAAAAGGTTCACTTCCAGGTGTCACACACTGGCAACAGGTGTGGTCCAAACGTGCGAGGTCGTCAAAATAAAGCCGGTATTCATACTGCCACTCCACCTCACATTCATTGGTGAAGTTGTGGACTCTAGGCTCTGGAGCACTACAGGCCATCAGTCCCAGGACCAGCCAAAATGGAAACGTGATGCATTTCAACGGGCTTCCTCCTTGTCGAGTGATCAATTGATTCATCACTCAAGAGGTGCGGAATTTAAACCAAATCGAATTAAGACCGCTATTTTACCCTTTTGCCACCTTGAGGGCGCCAACAAAACAGCACAGAAAATTCTATTTTTAGAATCCAGAGGTTGGCTGAACAACCAAGATAAATCTTTTTCCCTGAGGAAAATTGTGGCTGAAAGCCGGATGAGGGGGGTGGGGACTGCCAGTTTTGGTTCAAAGTAGCAACCAGCCTTGTCGTTCCTTGTGGACATAGAGTAAACCTTCGTAATTGTAGACGAGGTAGCCCGCAGTAGCTTCCCAATGTCGTGTGGCTACGCGCAACAATTATCATTAGCCCAGCGCTGACTCGCTTGGCAAGTTGAAGGACTTGCAGGTAGGACATCCTAAAATCTGGGTGAATCTGATGGAGAGACTTCAGTTCAGTTCGAGCCACCAGTTCTTCCAGACTCATATGCCCTTGCTTCAACTATTGTTCGCGTCTTTCCCAAAGGAATCTACCATCAATCGTTACCCCGTAGAAAGCTCTACCCTCAACATCGTGAATTTCTGGATAGTCCTACACTTGCAGGAAGTGCAATTTCTCCTAGCGGGCGAGAGCAACCCCATCTGCTTTGAGGAGCAGCGATCCTGAGATCGAGCTGAGTTCCAACGGAACAAAAACCTGTTGAGGATCCTTTGAGTGTGCTTATAGACAAAGATAGAGGCGGAACCTTGGTGCAGTACCATGTTCGTGTTGCTGTCGAGAAAGAGCCTGCCCGCCAGAATGTGTTAGTATGCTGCCATCATGGTCGGCACAGGCTGCAACTCATATTGTAGCTTGATGATACAATTCGCCAGATCTGCGTAGAGGTGAACAATTTCAAATTTGGAACGGAGTTGAAGCTCATGCAGTTGCTTCTCAAAACTTAGCTCTGGATTCTGCGGTTCTCCTTGCTAAATCAAGGCTTGAATCGCTGCAGAGCGGAAGTGTAGGGCCACTGGGTGATCTGTTAATCGCGCCGCTCAACAGTCAGCAAAACTCAACACTTCCTTGCTGACAGAAACAAGGATTGAGGGTTTCATGAAACCTCTCTGGAAGAACGGGTTGCTGTGGATTCATTCTTCAGAAAAGTATTACTGCTGACCAGAGAAGATTGAAGAAAAAGTGGAGGTAGGAATTGAAGAGTGGCAAATTTAAGAAGTAGTTGTGTTTTCTCAAATTCTTTTCAGAAGAAGTCTAACAATTTGAGAACAATTACAAAAATTGAAACAAACAGTACCTTGCTCACAATCGCTTCGCCTTCTTTGACCGAAAGGTTGGTTTCAACGTAGGCTCCCACCACATTGCCGGTCCCATGGGCACAATCCAGCCATTAGTCTGCGCTGTCGTTTCAAGCAAGTACCAGCAGGACTAGGATCGTGTAGATCATTATGATGAAGGCTCTTTGCATGTTTGCCCTCATCAAGGTCTCACGAAATCAATGAAAGAGCAGTGTGATCAGTAGAAACCATACCCCGATCTGGATTAAGTCACCATAGAAGCCGATACCGTCCATACCCAAGTTGCCAAGTCAGCAATGCTGTGGGCTCAAGGGTATGTTGGGATCTGGTTTTCTGAGTTTAAAAATCAGTGAGAGTACCAATCCTATCATTACCAGTGAGATGATTAAGATGATAATGCAAAACCATTTGTCATCAATCTTGACGGCAAACCAAGTACTGATCAACGCTCCAGGTAAAGTTAAAAGACCAAGGCCCAGACTGTCTGTGAAGGCAAATTATCGTTGGTCGTGAAAGCCGCGCACTCCAGCAACACACTCAATCAGGAGAGCAACGCGATTGGTACCATTGGCCATAGCGGCATCTAGACTTAGAAAGAGAAGAGTAGGAACACTAAGGGTTGAGTTACCGCTGGCCATTACTTTGTTGGCCCAATGGTATCCACTACCAGCAGAAGGTGATAGACCCAC
>DPLM01000308.1 GCA_003541985.1 Deltaproteobacteria bacterium
GCAGCTCAACCAGGGCCATCAACAAAGCCACGGCAATCGTAATAAACAGGACAATCCCGTAGATCACTAAAAAGTCGTTGGAGCGAATCGCTGTGATCAAAACAAATCCGAGACCAGGAAGGCCAAAGATAGTTTCTACGACGATCGCAGAGGTAATCACGTTGCCAAGCGCTAGGGCGAGGGCAGTGACCTGGGGCAACATGGCGTTTCTCAGGTAATAGTCCTTAAAGATCGTGTAAGAACTCAACCCCTTGTGTTCTGCAAAGACCACATAGTCTTCGCCTTGGATTGTGATGCCCATTCCCCTCATCGAGAGAACCCACGTTCCGAGGGACCCAAAGATGAGGGCGATACCAGGCAAGACCTGATGCCTCAACACATCTAATATAAACTCGAAGGTAAAGTCGGGTATAGTCCCAATCGAATAGGCACCTGCGATCGGCAGGATATTCAGTTTAAAAGCTACAAAGAAAATCAATAGAATAGCGAGCAGGACTGGAGGAACACCTTGAAACAAAATAAAGCTGGTAGAAATACCGCGAACCCATCTGGGAGAAAGCGGCCAGGCAGCTAAGGCCCCAACGAGATTCCCAATCACAAAAGAAAGAATCGTAGTAACAAGGATCAGGCCGATCGTCCATGGTAAGGACTCGGCAATCAACATGAGCACTGTTTTAGGAAACTTGTTCAGTGAGACTCCAAAGTCCAGAGTCATCACTCCTCCAATGTAATCGAAATATTGTTGAATCAGAGGTTTGTCTAGCCCAAAGGCCTTGGAGTAGGACTCGACGATCTTCTCCAACTCACCCGCGGAGAATCCACCCAGTCGGGCTAGTTCTGCAAAGCGTTCCCGGATCGGATTAATATCTGAAATTCTGGGAATAAAAAAGGTAATGGTGGAGGCAGACCAAACCACCAGAAGGACAAATAGTAGTCTTTTGAGAACGAACATGAGGAACTCAGATACGCCCCCAGAACGGGGGCGCGTGGAAAGTGATTATTTAGCAGATTTTAGGGTAGAGACAACCAGCATGCCTGTATGAGCCCAGAAAGCTCCGTTCATACCTAAGCTGGGATTGGCAATAGTTGGCCAATTTGTCCAGTAGGTCTGGTTGTAAGGAATTCGATGGAGCCATTGAATGACAGGGATGTCAATCTGATCTTTCCAGTAAATTCCTAGTGCTTGCGCTGCTAATTCCTGGAATCTTGGATCATCGCCTCCCAAAGGAGCCATCTCATCCAGTAACTTGTCGTACTCCGGATTAGCGTAGCGGGAGAAACGGTTAGAACCTGCTGTCGTACCTATAGCTGCACTGTAGCGGCTATGAAACAGTTCCAAAGCGGTGTAAGGATCTTTCAGGCTTGCGCCATGACCGAACATGTAGAGTCCTGCTTTGCCGTCGGCCATATTCTGATAAGCGTCCGTACCAAAGTTGATATCCGCATCAATCCCACCATTACGCAACATTTCTACTAGGATAGGAACAATGTCACTGTGAATTCCTTCAAATCCGTTGATCACCGCACCCACAGTTTTACCATTCTTCTCCCACAGATCATCCCCGTTCATAGTGAAGCCTGCAGCTTTCATCAATTCAGCGCTTTGATCTGGATCATAGAGTCCTGGTTGAAGCTCAGCTTCCAATTTCTTAACCGCTGGGCTGTTAGCAAACTTTTCAAGCCCAGGGTAGAGTGGGAAGGGATAAATTGTAGCAATACCAGCTCCTTCGTAAATGATTTCATTGATCAATTCGCGATTAATCAACAGGCTCATTGCACGACGGACTCGTTGGTCGTTGTATGGCTCTAACTGGGTATTGACCCAAAGAGAGTTTGGCCACCAATCGAGGTAACCGTAGGGAGGCTTGTCTGCCGAATGAGTGGTCACCTTGGAATTCTGACGTAGGATGTTTCCAATCACCGAACTGCGCATGTCCAGGGTGGCGTCAAATTCGTTGTTCACCACACGCTGGGCAACAACATCCATTCCTTGGCCAACCTGGCCACCAATATTGAACATCACCACACGCTTGACTTCTGGCATACTAATGCGGCCAGCCTTGACCGCCCACCAATCGGGATTCACATCAAAAATCTTCTGATTCGCATCCCACAACACGAGGTTGTAGGGGCCGGAGTGAGGCATGTCATTGCCACCTTCGTATTCGTTAACGTTATCCACCTTGGAGAGGACGTGCGCTGGAACAATCGGAATTCCCGTATCGAACTTCAGCGTCAGTACCTGAAACTTAAATCGAGGTGCTGGCATCTTGAAGTCAACAACTACAGTCTTGTCATCAACCGCAGTGATCTTGTCGACAAACTGCTTGAAATTAGCGTGATAGGGCAACTTGTTATTGTTCTTCTGACTCTCAAAGGTGAAGACCACATCTTTAGACGTGACAGGGGTTCCATCGCTCCACTGGGCCATTGCGTTGAGCTTGATGGTCAACTGCGTGTAGTCACTCTTGGTGTACTCCATACTGTCAGCCAACCAAGGAATCTCTTCATCGTTGAAAATACCAAAATAGGACAGACCCTCCCACATCAGGTTGTTCGCTTCCTGATGTGTATATCCCGTGGATGCAAAGGGATTAGTCACCCCAATTGGCGAAGTGATGCTCCATCCAAGTACCAAGGTCTGCTCTCGGGGCATCTTGGCTAGCGAGTGACCACCTGCAAAGAGCGAGGTCGTCAACATTGAGAAGGCAGTCGTGACTGCCAACAAAGCAATCGATAGTTTGGAAATCTTCATGGACTCCTCTTTAGCATTAATTCATTAACTCGATTTGACACAAGGGAAGCGTGGGGGTTTGTTTCCTCCTATTTGGGCGGTTTCAGAGTTCACAAGGC
>DPLM01000257.1:0-6502 GCA_003541985.1 Deltaproteobacteria bacterium
AGAAATGATTTTCTCTGATCAAATCAAACATCCATTAGTGGATTATTTTGGATATTTATTACCTCAGACTTATATTGTTGAAAAGAAAAATTGGGGTTATCTCATTGTCCCTTGCATCATAGTAATCAATAATTTTGGGGTCGATTTTAGCTCAGGAAATGATTTTCTAAGCTCTTTGTACAGGAGCCTCTCTATTGGAACTTATTTTGGATTGGGGAATTTTATTGCTTTTGGAATCATATTATATCAATTGATTCTGCGAAGAAAACAACTTCAGAGCGTACGGCTAAGGGAGCTTTGGATGATGGCGTTTATTGGGTTCACTTTGGGTCATGGACTAGCATACTTCGGAAACAAATGGGGACTTTTTATATGGGAAAGTGACGTCACTTTGCTATTAGTTCTTGATTACTATATTCGAACAATTCCAATCTGGTTTTTGGTATGTTTGGTAGTTTTTAGCTTGTTAGCAAAAAAATATCTGGATCAAGAACTTGAACAGATGGGAATGTTGAATCAGCAATTGAGCCAAAGTTTTAGTTCAAGAAATTCTGATTACGAAAAACAAACTGAGACTCTAGGCTCCGTTGAGTCTTCATTAGAATTAAGTGTATCAGGAGCTAGGATTCCAATTAGAGACATTAGCCACATTACAGCAGAAGAACACTATTGCCGAATTTTCGTAAAACAAAACAGTAACGTACTACAATAATTTTCAGTGAAATCGACCCTCAAGAGCCTATTGAGTCAACTCCCAGATGATAGATTCTTCCATATACATCGCTCCCATGTGGTTAATTTAGAGTTTATTACTGGTATCGAAAAAAATCACAGAACTTACCAAGTTTTTTTAAGTGACAGACAAAATATCTTACCTTTGAGTCGTCATCGAATCTCTGAAGTTTTTCCCAAGATTGAAACATATTTGAGTATTAAACGTAGAAAAAATAATATCCGTCAAGAGACTGGTTGAGGGTTTTAAGAGGTTATTTATCTTCGGTTACTAGTTAAAATAAAAAAGTTAAATAATTATTTATCAATAGGCTTGATCTAAATGTTTTTGGAATGGAATCTATGTAATCAATAAACTGATCCAGGACTCTTGAACCACTTCCGTTAGAATTTGATGAAACTACCTGGTACTATTGACGATATTGCTGTAACTGAAAATTCTCAACCTGCTGAAGCTGTTAAAGTTAAATTTAATCATCTAATTATTTTTAATCATCTGTCCGAATCAGTAGAAAATTAAAGGTTCTTTTGTCTCACATCACTATTTATCATCGACAAAAATAATTTATTTAAAGGATAAAATAAAAATTGAAACCAAAATCGAAAAATTCTTGCATCTAAATGGTTGTGAAATTACTGTAAATGGACTTCTTGAACTATTATTTATGACTTACAAAATTTACTATAAAAAACTGATTTTTTTCAAAATATGCAACTCTTTTTAAACAAAATTCTAATACAAATTATGAAAATTAAATTTTTTGTAATGAATCTTTTGAAAAAATTTACTATCTAGAAAGTCCTTAATTCTTACTCCCTCAACATATAAATTTTTACATTCAATAATTCCTATTTTCATTTCATAAAACTGGTTTTCCATCTCCTAAAGTGAGCATACAATAATAGTGAACACTTGCTGACGAGGAGGCAATGATGGAACTACTAAAGACACTGAAGCTGACACGGTATCAGCGAAAAACCATAAACAGATTAGTGTGCGTACTGTTGCATTTCTTCCATAACTCTCACATTTCTAATGTGCCTCTCTCCATTACCTCCCCTTGCTTGGTATTTTTCGCATTCTCCTTTTCAAGCACCTAAAATCATTCAAATTTCCGGTTGTCCATCTCCTAAAGTGACCACAAGCTTGTATGCGAACACTTGCACTAGGAGGTGCTATGCATCTGCTGAAGTCACTCAAACTCGTCCACTACGAGCACCCAATCCACCGTAATCCACACCTTCACCGCCGACACAAGCTGGTAGCCAAGCTGGCTGAACAGATACAGTTGGCACAGGACAGCGCGTATAAACCTACCAAAATCCAATACGTTGCTGACGGTGACGGCAACTTGACTCCCGTTCAACGCAGTAAACGCCCGTCGTTGGTGGAGTACCAAAACGGATAGCACCGCCCAACTCACCATTCTTTATGGCAGTAAACCGCTCGAACAAAGGGTAAGAATACTGTTGAAATAGCCAGTGAGTCAGAACTGGTTGGCACACTGGAGCAGATATCCACTGCTGTGGAGCAGAGAGAATTTGATGAATTGATTGAGCAGCAGGCAGCTTGGCGCAATTGTGTTAATACAATGCAGGCCAAGAAGTTGAAACAGTTTGGATTTGAGTGTGTGCAACGCCAGTGATAGCAGTTGCACATTAAAAACTTAGCATATAGATGCTTACAAAATTATTTTCCTGCATACTTAGAAACAGCTTCGTTTGACTGTTTTTACGCACATCCAAATTACAATATAAATTACTGAATTTGTTATTTTAAAATCTAAAAATTTGTTATGGCCCTACAGCGTTTATATCACCCTCTGTTTCCTCTCAAGTATGGCTGTAATCCACATCAGCAACCAGCAGCCCTGCTATCAACAAGGCAATCTCCGTTACCGTTTGAGGTGCTTAATGGCCGACCAGGCTACATCAACCTCCTGGATGCCCTGAACGCCTGGCAGTTGGTTTGGGAGTTGGATCAGGCCCTGAACCTGCCTGCTGCAGCTTCCTTCAAGCACGCTAGCCCAGCGGGAGCCGCTGTTGGCACTCCACTTAGTGAGGTTCTTGAGGAAGTCTATGACTGCCAGGGTAAGGACCTGAGCGGGATGGCTGTAGCCTATCTACGGGCACGTAGTGCCGATCCCTTATCGTCTTTTGGTGACTTCATCGCACTTAGTCGCAAGGTCGACCTTTCGACGGCAAAGATCATTCGTACCCAGGTTTCTGATGGACTGATTGCACCAGCGTTTGAGCCAGAGGCCTTGAAAATCCTGAAAGCCAAAAAGGGTGGTAGTTATTTGGTCTTACAGGCTGATCCTGAATATACAGCCCCAGATGAGGAATTTCGTGAAATCTATGGGGTGGTCTTTCAACAACAGCGAAATCATCTACTGCTGAACGCTGAGAACTTACTGGGGGAGCTCGTTACTGAAAACAAGAATCTACCCAACAACGCTCAAAGTGATCTAGTACTTGCTGCGATCACGCTGAAGTACACGCAGTCCAATTCGGTTGGTTATGCACTGGATGGACAGATGATTGGCATTGGAGCAGGCCAGCAGAGCCGTATTGACTGTACGAAGCTCGCTGGACGCAAGGCTGATCTCTGGTTCCTGCGGCGACATCCCAAGGTGCGGTCCCTACCCTTTGCGGATGGAGTGAAAGCAGTGGACCGTACAAATGCGCGAGTAGCCTATATTGAAGGGGAAATGACGCCACCAGAAAAACAAGCATGGCTCCAGCTCTTCCATCAACCTCCCCCCTTGCTGGATTCTGAGCAAAAACAGGAATGGCTCACTCAGCTCCAGGGGGTGGCTCTCGCTTCTGACGCTTTCTTCCCTTTCCGAGACAACCTGGATCAGGCCTCTCGGCATGGTGTGAATTATGTGGTACAGCCCGGGGGAAGCAACCGGGACGAGCAGGTCATCACAGCCGCCAATGAGTATGGCATGACCATGGCCTTCTCCAAGATTCGGCTCTTCCATCATTGAGTTTTAGCGAATTCAGCAGATATCCAGAAAGTTCTGGAGGCGAGAGTTGGGCTGCAAACGATCGATTGCTCGGGTAGCTGCCACATAGATCATATTGACCTCTTCGGTGGCGAGTTCTTCTCGTGGCAAGGGACGTCCTTCACGTACCAGAACCGGGAAATCATCTGCTAGAAACACTTGGGCAAACTCCAACCCTTTTGCCTTGTGCACTGTAGAGAAGAGGACTTCGGCCTCCTCCTGGACAACTGACTGTTCCAGCATTTCCTCAACCAACTCTGGAATCATCCTCTGATGCTTTTCTACCAACCGACAGCGTCCAAGCCACTCAAAGTCCTCCACTTGAGTTGCGTAATCCCTTAGCGCCTCATAGGAACTAAAGGTCTTCAGATAAGAGTCTCGCACTTCTTTCTTCCGTCCTTCGAACAATTTCCAGGTTTCAGTGATCACAGGCAGCTGATAGCCCTGTACTCCACCGACAAAGCCAAATTTGCGTAGTCCCAAGTATTGGGTGGCCTGGTCGAAAAGAGCTGCATTCGTGCGTGCCAGGTAGGCAAAAAGGCTGCCTTGCACCTTACCAAGTTGATCAGTTTTCTCTGCACCTCGGATAGCATTAGATTCTGCTTTGAACTGACGTAGTACGCTTGTCGCAGCCTGTGCGATGGTAGGGCCGAAGCGAAAGGACTGGGTCAGGTAACGCGTGGCATTCACCGGTACTTTAGAGAGCACATCAATAGCCCCCCGAAACTGATAGATGGCCTGATGCGGATCTCCCACCATGATCTTGGCACAAGTCTGTTGAAGCAGTAGTTGAGCTGTTACAGGGTTCGTGTCCTGAGCTTCATCCAGCAGAATGATGTGATAGGGCAGCTCGGGTTTTGAAAGCTGAAAAAGCTTGAGATAGCCATCATGCAGCATCGGTACTTCATGCTGTGGATCACTCATGCGCACCCACAACTCACGTGCTTGTTGCACAAAATCTGGCAAATGCTTAGGACCAAAGTGAGTCCGAGCGATGGTTGGCACATGGGCGCTATGGAGTCGAGGATCGGCCGAGACAAGAAAATTCTGCAAAGTATCAATCACAAAGCGAGCAACCTCGTGCTGGTCCAGGTTCAGCCAGTCCATCACTTGATTGGCACGTATCTGATTAACGAGCTTATGCCGAAATCGAAGCCCTTCACTACGCCAGGCCAACGAGTGGATTGTTCGACAATGTACGTTTGTCGGAAAACGCTGCTCAGCCTCCTGCTGGACAGACTTGTTAAAGGCCACATAAAGTAGCCTAAGGCTGGGGCGGGCTCGGGCGAATTGTTCAAGTACAGTGGTTTTGCCGGTTCCCGCAAAGGCTACTACCTTGAGGATTTCTCCGTGGCGTAAGGGAAAATCGACAATGTCCCGCTGTTCGGCGGTGAGTTCCATGCAGATTGAGCTTAGGAAGGCGTGACTGGCAGAGGAAACTTTGAAAAGCTTTACAGGCTAGCAGAAGAGAGCGGAGGTGCGAGTGAAAAAAGACAGGGGCGGGTTAGATTGTGTTTACTCTTCGACCGGCAGGATGATCAATTCTACTCGATTGTTGAGAACACGCTGAATTTCGGAGTCGTTGCGGAAACGAGGACGATTGGCCCCAAAGGCCTTAGCCGTCACCTTATCAGCTTCCAGGCCCGTTTCGATCAAGAATCTTGCAACTCGAGCCGCACGAGCGCCAGACAGCTCCCAGCCTGAAGACCATTTCGTCAGCGGGGTATTGTCGGTGTGGCCTTCAATCTGGATGGGATTGGGCAGTAGGAAAAGCAATTGGGCAAAGCGCTGAAGTTCTTTACGAGCATCTGCTGTCAATTCGCTAGATTCTGGCTCGAAGAAGGCCTGGGCACTGAAGGAAACAACTACTCCACGAGCTTCTGCCGTTACATTTGTGCTATCGCCCAACTCAGTATTTTCAACATTCTTGGAGATTTGCTCCACCATGGAATCATTGCCCTCCCCCATGAATGGAGTACCCGCTGGCAAGGGCTTGAAACTCTCGGCAACACTCTTGAATTTCTCAATCTCATACTTGCACATTGAGAAGAGCAGAATGAAGAAGCACAGCAGTAAGGTAACCAGATCTCCATACGTAAAGATCCAGCCATCTTTGAACTCCTCACAGACCGGACAATCTTCTTCATCAATTGGAATACCCATGCAGTTCGTATCCGTTGTTTTAGGGAATCAGCGCTGCATGTCTTCAGGCATCAGCAGGATCTCAACGCGACGGTTGAGAGAACGCTTATAAGCTGTGTCACCGAAGAAGCGTGGACGGGAATCACCAAAGCCAGCTACTTGAATCCGCTTAGTTGGAATTCCCTTCGATTCCAAATAAGTCGCAATCGCACTGGCTCGGCCTATTGACATTTCCCAGTTGGATGGGAAGCGATCATTAACATCAGTAGGATCTGTGTGTCCTGAAATCAGTATATCGTTGGGCAACGGTCCAATCGTTGGTAGCATCTTATCAATAGTCTCCTTGACCTCCCGGCTCAACTCGATCGACCCCTGAGTAAAAGCAACATTTCGGCTGAAGGAAACCTCAACTCCTTCTTTTCCTGCACTTACGTTCACGCTGTCGGGCATATCCATCTTCTCCAACTCCTGAGCTGCATGCTCCAAGTTAGAAGAACGCCCACTGAAAAGAAACGGACTCCCTGGAGGAAGCGAACGAAAACTATCAGAGATTTGCTTGAGCTTGTGATCGTCGATCTTACAGAGTGAGAAGAGCAGAATGAAGAAGCACAGCAGTA
>DPLM01000257.1:6819-6979 GCA_003541985.1 Deltaproteobacteria bacterium
GCAGAATGAAGAAGCACAGCAGTAGGGTAACTAGATCTCCATAAGTAAAAATCCAGCCATCCTTGAATTCTTCACATATCGGGCAATCGTCAGAATCGATGATTTGTCCCATACATTCTCCAACTTGGGGTAGTCAGTGAGATCAGCCTTCGCCGCCACC
>DPLM01000129.1:0-1506 GCA_003541985.1 Deltaproteobacteria bacterium
TTTAATTGATTCAGGAACCGGTCGTAATATCCTCTACTCTGGCCAAGCCTAGCTCCCTTCCGACTAAAGGCTAATCCAGGCACTAGTACCAGATCGATTTCTGAAAGATCTGTTGCAGAGGCATCACTATCCTGAATCTCTGGGATACCCCAAGAGTTCTTCTTCAATAATTTGATATCTTCCAACCAGTGATGTGTGAGATGGGAAGGTCCAGCAATTTTCGGCACTTGCACACGCCGTTTTGATTGCAGAGCTTCTTGGACCAAGAAAAAAGTATTTGGTTCGGTATGCTGAGGCAAAAATGTGTGGATCACTTTGCTTTCTTGCCACAACTTAGAATTTAACAGATGCCTAAATATTCTTCTAGATACAGCATCAATGGTGCTTGGGTCCATAGCTTTACGGCGCTGGCGCATCCGTTTTCTTAAATCATCTTTCTCGATCACTTTTTAAGTCATCCAATGCAGATTGTAGAACGATTCTGGTGCCAGGCACAATCCATTGGGTTTCGGATTTACCTTTGCGAATCTCCGAGGAACTAACCGCAGGAAGGTCGAAGTCCAGACAGGACGCGATTAGTTGTCCATCATGCCAAAACTCTTTTTCATCCATTGAATTTTGCCCTACTGGAAATAAACGAGTCAGTGGGCTCCAAAAAGCCGAGACATCCCTAACCCTTTCCTCCTTGCGATCGACGATTATTAGCTGAATTTTCATTGCAAATTCATCGGCTCGATACCATCTATCAAACTCAGCAAAAGTATCACTGCCAATAACCCAAAACCAGTTTTCTGATTTGTATTGCTCACACAGTTGCTGCCAAGTCTCATATGAATAACTAAGTCCTGAACGATTAACTTCAACATTCAATAAGTGTAATCGAGGATTTTTTGGCATGGCAATCTCTAACAGTTGCCATCTGGTTTCAACTGGGATCAGGTCTTCTCTTGATTTGAACGGAGATTGAGCGGCAGGAATCACTAAAATCTGAGGTTCACCCCCAAGTTTAAGCAAATTTTTAATCAGCTTGATGTGTCCTTGATGTACTGGATTGAAACTCCCACCAAAAACGAGAATACTTCGTAACGGTAAATTTATGTAACAATCTGAATTTTTGTTGGAGATTTCCATGGTGCAGGCACTAAAACTCTTTAGTTGGTTCAGTCTTTGGTTCTTTTTTTCCGGTCAACAAAACTTTGAGGTCTCAGATCTTGCTCCAAAAACACAGCAGGTTGAGGTACCACTTGAGTGGATTATTGGCGCAGGAGTGTTCATTGTTTTGCTGATCATCATTCTGATCTTTCAAATTCAGCTTAAGCGCAAATCCGAAGTCAAAATGCGCCGAAAGTATAACTTGGATCATGATGAACGGCAGCTGAATTCGATGATAGGGTCTGGTCCTAATGCCTTTGAACTTCGTAAGCTGATAGAGACTGTGCTAGGAACTAAAGACTCCATCGAAATTATGAATTTTAGTAGATCCTTAGTTGACTTTGATAAGCGCTC
>DPLM01000129.1:1899-3045 GCA_003541985.1 Deltaproteobacteria bacterium
CCAAACGCGGAAGTTATTGAATGTGAGTCTGAATAACTCTAACATCCCGTTCACAAGTTCAAAATTACTTCCGATCGGTCAGGCTCTCCGATGTCAGGTGCAACTCGGTGAAGGGAAGCTCAAATTCGACTCCACCGTGCTTGCCCAAAGCGAATCAAAGCTACTGATCAAAACTCCTCAGTTGGGTGAGAACCCAGTTGAGATCAAGGACGCTACTGAAATAAGTTGCCAAATTGAACGTCACAAAGACGGGATTTATGAGTTTAGACTTCCGTTCCTAGCCCAAAAGCAAGGCAAACAAAATGTGTTAGTAATGCGGCATTCCTTTGATATCAAGCTTATCAGGAAGACAAACATTGACAAGGATATCCTAGAAGAAGAATGGTACATGGAGTAACATGGACGTTTAACCTAAATTTGCACTCGAAGTGCATTAATTTCAACAGTTTCTAACTGATTTGCATAATGAATCTACTAAACTTTACTCAATAAGAACATGAAGCAACTCTTCCATATCTGGGTTTTCAGCCAAAAAAGAATACTTTTACTGATTTCACCATTGCTATGGTTTTGGCTATGTGGTCAAAAGTCAGCATCTGGAAATTTCCAACTAACAGACTTGCAAGCGAACTATGACACACCTGCGGTCATTCCAACTAGTTTTTATGTCGGGGTTGGCTTTGCGATCTCCGCTGCGGTTGGTGGCTTCTTTGGTCTGCGCTTTTATCGTGCTAAGATGGAGGAACTAGAACAAATTCGGATCAAACGTGAACAGACCGACATGACCCTACATACTCTTTACGAAAGTCTGAAGATGTCAGAGGATGAAGTAGAGTTGGTCCATCGGCTTGGGAATAAACGTGAGGCAGAGGAGATCCTCTCGATGATGCGCAGCAACAAACTTTTTGAAGAAGCAGCGGATGAACTGATCGAGGAGGGAAGCTTAGATGTAGAATTAATGGCTGCAATTCACGCTATGCGGACTAAGTTGCAATTCAATCTCACCAATAAAGATTGTGAAGTCATCAATACGAAGATGCTACTCTCCAACATGCGAGTGGAATGCTCAGTAACAGCTAAGGGCAGACAATTAGCTTTCATTTCCTTAATCAAAGAAGTTAGTGAACGTGGCGTTCGCATTGACCC
>DPLM01000129.1:3435-5596 GCA_003541985.1 Deltaproteobacteria bacterium
AGGCGCCAAGGGGACGCTGATTATGAGTTCACATTGAGAGTTGAAGAACAAAAAACAGAGACTCCAGGAATTGTCTGGTTGGGTCATAGTAGCGACATTCGGAAAATGGCAATACGTGAATCTGAGAGACTCGAACTCAATCAAGATGCTCTCTTCAGAAGAGTAGAAGCTAGCGAATACACACCAGAGATGCGCTCTGTATATGGATCTGCTGACAATTATAAGATCAAAGGAAAGATTATTGACATGAGCGCAGGAGGTATGAAACTAGCGATTACACAGAAACTTGAAGATCCCTTAAAAAATGGCGAAATTCTTCTATTCCATCTCTCAGGGGCAAGCTTACGGGAAAATATGGCGGCAATTGTTCTGGCCACAATTCCAAGTGGTAAACAATTAAATGTCCACCTTCAATTTCGTGACAGCAACGCCCTGATGAGGATCAAGCTTTTGCAATTCCTACATCGTTACAAAAAACAACAGGTGGCTGCCTAAAAAAGAATGGCGGAAGAACAATATCGAGACCTATTACAAAGGGTTCAACAAAAAGCTGAAAGTTATAGGGAACAGCAACAGCAGGCGGCCGAATTTCAAAGTGAATTAGATGCTGTTAGGGAAGTATATGGTCTGACGGATCAAGAGCTGTCAGACATCCTAAAGGAAGTTGAATCTGAGGTGCAAGCAGAGAGCACTTCTGCACCCAAGCAGCCTTCTCTTCCCAACCGCAATCCCCTAGCTCTCAATGTTGCTACACTTTGCTTGTTGCTGGTGGGAATGATGCTACTATTTGTACAACCCTTGATTGGCATTGTTTTTCTCGGAGGGGTCTTGGCTCTCCGTTGGGTTAACTAAGATAGATTGTATTCCGCATTATTGGAACTTACCTAAGTTTGATTTGGAAAATCACCTCCTCGAATAGGAATTTCGAAAACCCCTAATTTTAATCTTGATCAGACTTCGAATGAGGATATTTACTGTTAATTCCTCAAATTGATTAGTTTTTTTATCATTTCAGCGGTCTTTTCTGGCTGTTCCAAAGGAAACATATGACCTCCACAAAAAGCCGTATGCTGGAAACCCGGTAGACTCCTACGAAGTTCATTGCGGTCGGATTGTTGAAGTACTCCTTTATCACTTGCAAATATCAAGTGGCCTTTTAGCCCTTTCCAAGACTTTGAAAAGTGTAATGGAATAGTTTGGAAAAGATGATATTCCAAATCTTTGGGAATACGCAGCTTTACGCAGTCTGCTTGCTCAATGAAGCCATTTGAAACATAGTCGCTCAATA
This sequence comes from Deltaproteobacteria bacterium, assembly GCA_003541985.1. GTDB lineage: Bacteria > SAR324 > SAR324 > SAR324 > NAC60-12 > JCVI-SCAAA005. Next base: position 4,724 of record DPLM01000129.1, read on the forward strand.
CCTCATCTGAGAACTTGCGAAAAAAACTGCGTTTACGTAATTGATCAAAAGCCTCTAGATGAGAAGAAAAAGCTTCGCGGCGTCTAAGAGTTGTACGAGCTGGAGTAACCCGATCCATTTTTCCGAATTTCTTCAATAACCACAAAGAAGCCCGCTTACTAAACGAAAAGAGGGGTGGATCCAGTAAAATTATGTTTGTAAAAGCTTCGGGCCTTTGTTCAGCCGCGTAAAGTAAAACTACGGCTCCCAATGAATGCCCCACGCCCACGCTTGGTTGATCAGAACTCATTTGCGTAAGAACTTGGTCAGCAATTGATTCCCAATCTTGGGGCAAGCCTTTCTCAAACTGCCCTAAAGATTCAACAAAATGGACGTCAAAATCCTCAAAATTTTGAAATAATTGCCGATAAGAACTTGCTGGAAATCCATTAGCATGCAGGAACTCGAGCTTTCGAAGTGGTAGATCTTTCATCTGTAACCAACTGGTAAACAATCTATGAGAATTGGAATTCTGCAGTGCGATCACGTGAATACTGAACTGCAACCCAAGTTCGGTGATTATCCTCAAATGTTTGCAACCATGATTCATAATCAAAATCCTCAGCATGGCCTCCTAAACTTTGCAGCCTGTGACAGTGAATTACCTGATCAGACTGATCTTTGTGAGGCATATATTTTGACTGGAAGTGCATCAAGCGTATATGAGGATTTACAATGGATTCGAGACCTTGAATCCTTCGTGCGTAGTTTGCATCAACAGCTGATTCCCACAGTAGGTATTTGTTTCGGCCATCAGCTGCTAGCGCAAGCACTCGGCGGCGAAACAATGAAAAGCCCAAAAGGTTGGGGCGTCGGGATAGCAAACCATCGTGT
>DPLM01000337.1:0-280 GCA_003541985.1 Deltaproteobacteria bacterium
GTACCCGTAAACGATCTCGCTCAAGAATCTCATCAATAGTGATCGGCATATGTCCTCCAAGTGCATGTTGAACCTGCCCAAGATTTATGAAGCTCCTAGTTTATAAAACGATCGTTCCTATTTATCAATTCTCAGAGACTTAACAGAGTCCCTAATTCTTCCTAACTCTCGTATTCCTGCCTCTCAGCAGCTTTGGCTGATGTGCGAGTTGTATTGCTTCATCCGGTACATGAAGTTGGCAATGTATTTGGGTTGAGGAGCATTGCCACCGGACAACTGA
>DPLM01000337.1:617-3332 GCA_003541985.1 Deltaproteobacteria bacterium
AGGCGTTGATCGTTCGCCTCTCAGCGTGTATCCGGTTCAGTTCCAGCAATCTTCAATGCTGCAGAGATCTGCTTTTCCAGTGAGGAGGATAACCATTCACCACCATGTGTGATTGCTGCATAGAATAGGACTCCAATGATCGCAGCAGCAGAGAGCATTCTTACGCCAATAAATCGCCGCTTACCCTGTTTCTTTATCACTGGTGATGGTTCTTCCGGTACAGAAAATTCCTCTGCTGTCGGTCTGTTGTAGACCTCTTCCTTATGTAAGGATTCGGTTGCCTCTGGTTTAGTGTGTCCCAGCAGTTTGAGGTGGTCGTTCTCCTGACGTAGGTTCTGAACGTCCTTCTGAACCATCATCAGCATTTGCTGGTAGTTGGATCTTTCCTGTCTTTCTTCCTGGCGCTCAGACTGTTCGTTGGCGAGTAGTTCCTTCAGGTGGGCAATTTGATCCCGTAAAGTGGCAACAAGCTCATCTTTGTTGCCTTCACTTCTATTATGAGTGGTCGGTTCGTGGTCGGTTCGTGGTCGGTCTCGAACGGTTCCGGTCGGTTTGCGATCGGTCTTTGATCCAAGAGCATCACGAACTTTCGCAATTTGTTCATTATCCAGCAGTCGTTTGTTGCCGACTTGTTCCGGCTGGATATCCAACCGTTTCAAGATCCCGTAGAGTCTCGGTTTCCCGATACTCAAGTCACGACATAATTGCGTTAACGAAGTCATCTGCCTACTCCTCCAATGAGTACGGTTCGTTCGTAGTGGTTTAAACGGTTTTGCAATCGATTACTAGACCGTTTGCAACCTGTTTACAGACCGATTTTGCATATTTCGCACAACTCTCTGGGTAAACAGCAGAAAAAGTCGACTATGGCGATTCTGAGCACCGATAGGTAGGTTTGATCGTCAGTGGCGAATTCTGGGTATGTAAATCATTTGGGGAGCAATGTCCTTGACTCTATCTACCTTTGGGTTGATAAGTTTGACTTTCCCAGAGCAATGGAGTTCTAGTGAAGTTTAGAAAGTTGGTCAAACTTAGAATTTTTTAAACCCAGTAGGAGAAACTTATGAGTATTTGCAGAACAACAATTATGGAAACTCACACGAAGGAAGACCTAGATCTGATGTTAGCAGACTACATAGAAAACTTTGATTCCATGTTTCCAGAGGCAGAACTCGCTTTGAGTGTGCGTATTTCACCAACGACCTGGATAAACAATTCAGTGTATGCAGACCAGGATACAGTTGAGTCAACAGGAAGTGGCGCTAGACAGAAATTTAGGGACAAATATGAAAATAGTATAAAAGAACTAACCACTCATGTGGGTGAGGTTGTTCTAAAAAAATAGGAACCAACAGCACGATCTCTTATCAGTTTAGAAAAAGATTGTGCTGAGCGAACCTAACATTATGTTTTATAAAACATAATAATACTTTTTTAGAAATAGGTTCTCTAATCACAGTCAAAGATTAGATCATGTCTCTCAGATATCCCATAACCACAATTGCTACCAGTACTGCGACCATGATAACAACACTCTTGGCCAACTTAGAGACCTGATAACGTTGCCTACTCAGTGTGGGTTTTTGTGCCCCGCACTGAGGGCACTTTGTTGTTGTCGGTTGTACTGGTCTCTGACATTCCCTGCAAGCTACCGCTTCCTACTGCATTTCCAGGAGTCGCTTTCTCTTCAGCAGCATTTGCTTTCTGGATGAGAAGATGGGGAGCAAAACCAAGATCAATGGGCTACTTGTTAGATACTATTCACAGCAAAATAGAGCGAAGGCCGGATACATTGGAGAGTATTCTTTGGGATGCGGAGGGGCAGCAGCTGTCAGGGCCTGCGCGGGTTGGATTTGTGGTCAGTGAAATCAAATCACGGATAAAAGCATGAGGAGATAAAATGATCAAAGTTGAAGAATACTTTATAGCATCAAGCTTTTCTGCAAGCTCTTCATCTTCCAAAACATCTTCCAGCATAACCAATATCATTTAGTCAACAAGTGAGATTTCCGCTCCCATGTTGGAATGAAGGCCACAATTGTAGTAAAGGGAGTTTGGGGCAGCTTGGGGAATGACAATTGTTAAAATGCCACTTGTAGTTCGGCTATTATTGACTCCACTTGTATATTCATCAGAGTAACTGCCACCAGTCGAATTTGTCCCTAAATAAAGTGGATGACTATCAGTAGAGGAATCTCGAGCATCAAAGTTATATGTATAACCTTTTCTCAGAGTCAGGGTTTTCCCTTGAACACTATCAAGGAAATATTTCCCGGCTGAAACTGTGACTATAAAAGTAGTATTATTGTCGCTAGCAGATGAACTTCCGGAGTCTCCCCCACTTGTTTTGGTTTCAGTGTAAGAGCCATCATCTTCATATTTAGAAAATAAACCGCATGCAGCTAGCAAAAATAAGCTGGCAAGGACTAAGTATTTCGAAATCATCATCACTACCTATTAATTAAGGATAATGGCTATAGCAATCAACCAGATGAAAAGGTTTCTTCCATCTTTCTTCACGCTAGTTTTCTGAGTTGAATCAATAAGCCTGCATGCGTTTGCCAGACTTGCTGCTGGAATAGAGAACCTCGAACTCCTGAGATAGCTCAAAATTTTTTTAAAATCTTTCGTTGGGGTGTGTTCTCCTACATGTGCCCCTACTTCCTCAGACACCTCCCTAGGGGAGAGGAGGTTAACATCAACATTGCCTCTATG
>DPLM01000190.1 GCA_003541985.1 Deltaproteobacteria bacterium
TAACAGTACCCAGTAGCGATCCCATCCCAGTTCTTCGATAGCTTCAATCAAGGCCTGAGGTACCCCCAGAATACTGATGGATTGAGCGAGAATCACAGCCCCCACTACGACAAAGCCAATCGATCCATAGGTGATGGCTGCATGCCGAAAGCAGTCTACTAACTTGTGCAGGGTCAAATCTCCCCAGATAAAGCCCAAGGCGATTGCGCTGACAACGCCAACCCCAGCTGCCTCCGTTGGGGTAGCTATCCCCAGCACAATCGTTCCCATCACCGCAAAGACCAGTCCAGCAACAGGCCAGATGCTCAACAAACTCTTGAGCATTTGAAGAAAGGGAATCTCTAGCTGCTCTGGCTCTACGGGATATAGACTTCGATCCTTCAGACATCGCACAAGGATATAGCCCATGAAGCAGAGAGCTATCAACAGCCCTGGAATTATTCCTCCCAAAAAGAGTTGACCAATCGAGGTTTCGGTCAATGATCCATAAATCAACAAAGATAAAGACGGAGGAATCAGCAGGCCAAGGGTTCCACCACCAGCTAGACTTCCCACCACCATTCGTCGGTCATAACCCCGCTGTCTCATCTCTGGATAGGCTACAGATCCGACAGCTGCAGCTGTTGATAGGCTTGAGCCACTAATGGCCCCAAAGACTGTGCAGACGGCAATGTTAGTATGTAGTAGGTTTCCAGGAACCCGATTGAAGACCGTCGACAAGGCTGCATAGATTCGTTGACTGACTCCAGAAGCCAGCATCACTTCCCCCATGATGATGAACAAAGGAATCGCACTCAGGGTAAATTCATTGAGGACGTTCCAGACAGCGTTCAAAGCTAGGGATGTCGCACCATTGACAAAGAACTGGAGGATTATCAGTCCAGTCAGACCGAGCGCTGCACCGAGGGGAGCACTACTAGCAGCGGTAGCGATCAATGTGCTGAGAAGGGTTGTCCAAAACATTTGGACTTCAATGGGAGGAAGAGGAGTCTGCAGAAGATCTGCGAATCCTCGACAAGCAGAGTAGGCTTGCAATGCTAGTCAAGAGAAAGGAGATAGGCAGGATTACCATCCATGGAAGTAGAGGAAGTCGAGAGATCTCAGTTTTGAGGTTTAGCTTGATGGCAAACTTTAACCATGGAACGGTCTCATAAAGCATCCAAGCGAAAAAGGCCAAGGTGACCAACTGCTTGAAAATCTTAAGTGACCAGCGAACTTGTCTAGAGGGATGCTGAGTAAGCAGCGTGATCTGCACGTGCTTATCATGTAACGTCAGGTAGGGCAACATCAGGAAGAGGGAGGCCGACAAGAGCAAGCCGACCACCTCTTCAGTAAAGTTCAGTGGTGAGTTGAGAAAGTAGCGCATCACTACCCCCACGCTGACCATGGCAACCATTCCTAGGCCAGCCAGTGCGGCCAGTGTGACCATCCATCTTGAAATCAACTGCACATGGATACTCATTAAACAATTGTGAAAGCACTAAATACGCAGTACTCGCTTGGTTGATGTCTCGCGAAATTTTTCATCCTTCAGCGACCAACGGCCTTGAGAATCTTTGCTCGGTTGGCTGGTGCGTTACCTCCGGCCTCTTCTGCCATGGTTTGCCAGGTACTAGCGGCTGCATCGAGGAAGGCCCGCTGATCTTGAGCTGGAAAATCAGCCAGCCACTTGATCCCAACCTGCTCCAAATCTTGCCGCGCCTTCTGCTCTTTCGCATCGTCATCAGAATAGTCGGTGGAACGCGCAAATAGATCATCCGCTGCTTTCTTGACTGCAGACTGCATGGAAGCTGGTAGTGAATTCCACTGTTGCTCGGAAGCTCCCAGTACGTAGGGAAGGCCAGCAATTGGATAGAGGTAGGAAGCAAAGCCAGTGACTTCCTGTAGGGATACAGTCTTGGCGTACAGAGCTGGATAGACTGCACAATCAACAACCCCAGTTTTCAAGGCAACATACATCTCGGTTTGTCCGATGATCTGTGCGGATACACCTAGCTTGTCAAATGTTTCAACCATGTCCTTGCTCCAGACGCGGAGCTTCTTGGTGCGAAGCGCTTCCAGCGTATTCACTGCTTCATCACGACAAAAGATGGAAGCATAAAGAATTGGCAATGCCAGGAAACCAGCAGGAACAATTCCCCACTCCTTCAACTCTTCGGCATAGATATCCTTGAGTACAGGGATTGCCCTCAGGTGTTCCTCTGTGGAGCCTACAGAACCCTGAATGTAGACGGCGTTCATGGCAGGAGCGTCCCGTCCCAGGTAATTGGCCCAGACTAAACCCATTTCTGCAGCTCCAGTTGGAAGCCAACGCAAGACATCCTCGTTTTTAAGACCTAGGGAGCCACCATGATAGACCTTGATTTGTAGTTTTTTATCCGTAGTTGCACCGACATCGTTAGCAAAGCGATCGAGTTCCTTGGATTCATTACGATTCTCCGGCAGGCCATTATTGAATTTCCAGGTGAAATCTTGGGCGAAAATCGGGGTGGAAAAAAGCAGTGTTCC
>DPLM01000260.1 GCA_003541985.1 Deltaproteobacteria bacterium
TGAAGAATTTGGTCCGTTCTCTCAGGCGTAGTATTAATTTCGAAGGAAAGCATCCCGCCACAACCGTTTGGAAGGACTTTTGTAGCCTTCTCATGCTGTGAATCACCTGGCAAGGCTGGAAAATAGACTTTCTTGATTTTGAGATGTTCGCTCAATCGTTTTGCGAGCTCCAAGGCATTGGTTTCAGAGCGATCAAGGCGCACGGTGAGGGTTTGCAGGCCACGCAGCGCAAGGAATGCATCCAGTCCTCCGGGGATTGCCCCAAAGTCGTGTCGATGTTTCACCATGAACTCAGCGTGTGCGTTTGATTTACAGATGACTGCTCCGAGCAGAAGATCAGAATATCCGCCAAGAAATTTTGTCACAGATTGAAGGACAATGTCCGCACCGAAATCAAGCGGACGTTGACGAAGTGGCGTAGCGAAAGTGGAATCGACAATTGTCAGGATATTCAGCTTTTTCGCTTCGTTGACGATGGCAGGAATGTCAGTAACAACTAGAGTTGGATTGGTGATGGATTCCATCCAGATTGCGTCTGCGCCTTTGAGTGCTGCGATTGTGGCGTCAGTATTTCCAGGGTCTATGAAGTGTATGTTTAGGCGTTTTTGTGCATCTCAAGGCGTGCGAAAATGTTCTGCACGCCGCAGTACGCACCAGTCGGTACCAACGAAGTACCACCTGGAACAATAAGATCTGCGATAGCTGTTGCGGCTGCGAGCCCGGATGAAAATGTGGTAGCGATTCCGCCTTCCAGTTGACCAAGAGCTTCCTCAAGTGCTCCTCAACTTTGGTTACCATCTCGACCGTACCCAAGGTCAGTAGTGTGGACATAAGTAGAAGAGAGTGTGACCGGCGTATTCATAGGAGCGCCAGCGACTCGGGCTGGACGCCCAGCTTGCACCACAACTGTGTTTGGATTCCAATTCGGCTCTACCGGAACGAATTCAGGATATTTATTGTTAGACATCGGTTTTCTCTGCGTTCTTCTTTTAGTGGTGTTTGCTCAAGAGTTGCCGAGCCTTTCAGCGAGGGCTTACAAGGTGGTGATTCTGCAAAGTCAGCAAGCTAAAAGTCGCGCCTTTCTAGGCATGAAGCAAGTAGTTTGATGATGATGGAATTGATAGGTGCTGCATGGTACTCGATCAGGCTCTAAAACTTGGGAATCTTGGTAAAGTTTCCCAATTGCTAAATTCTCATCATCAAGACCAACTTTACTGTAGTGGTCTAAATTTGAGTGGTCCTGAGACGTTGTAGGAAGAAAATATAGGGGAGACAATCACGGCTCTAAACGATTTCCTGAGTCGTCGTGTATGACCGGAGTCGCTAAAGTGAGCAAATATTTAGATGTCCCTTAGAAAGGGTTGAAAAGGACTTGAGAAAAAAATTAACAATCGGGAAATATGAAGATTAACGAATCAGAAAAATCACTGTCTGAGTTGCGCAAGGAATTACGCATTAAGTGGTATCGCTGTCCGGTTGAAGCCAAAGAATTGCGAGAATTGTCGAAACGAAGTGATGCCAAGGGCTTTCAACTGGCACTCGGCCATCTAGGAATTTGGCTAACGACCGGCACTTTGACTTTTTCTTAGCTAACGCTGGATGGTGGTTTGCTGCACTGATTCTGTTATTTGTCCATGGTACCGTGGGAACTTTTTTCATGGCACCCTGGCATGAACTCACACACGGAACTGTTTTCCAAACCAAAAAACCAAACACATTTTTTCTTAGAATTTTTTCTCTCCTTGGTTGGCTCAGTTTCCCGGTTTACCAAGTGAGCCACAACTACCATCATCGCTTCACCCTACATTCAGCCGTTGACAAGGAATTGGTTTTACCGAAAGTTCCGTCACTGAAGCCGCTATATCTCCTGCAATTGTTCACCTTCAATTTCTCAGGTGGTTTTGAATCAAGAGGCTTGATCCACACCCTGAAAGGATTTTGGGGAATGGCTACGGATCGTTTCAACCGTCCTTATTTCAGCAATTGGAATGTGCATCTTTTTGATGATGCACTAGTAGGAAGACAGCATTCTGTTCGATGGGCGAGGTTGGTTCTCGGCTTTCATACTAGTGTGTTGATCTTTGCCTTGCTGATCGGACAACCAATTCTATTTTTCATCATTTCCCTTCATCACTTCATCGGCAACTGGATCTGGTATTTCATCGGTGTCCCGATGCATTGTGGGCTTCACAGTGATGTACCAGACTTTCGCAAATGTGTTCGCACAATCACCTTGGATCCAATTAGTGAATTTCTTTATTGGCACATGAACTGGCATTTGGAACACCACATGTTTGCCGCAGTTCCCTGTTACAATTTGCCGAAACTGCATCAAGTGGTTGCTGAGGATATGCCGCAACCCAGAACAATGCTTGGAGCTTGGAAAGAAATGCGAGAAACTCATCGAAAACAATTGGAGCATCCAACGTACGAGTTCGATACACTAGTTCCTGTTTAAAAAAAGGAGAAGTTTGAGCGTGAGGAACAGCTAGAAGCAGCTTTGGGAACTGAATCCCTGGAGCTGGTCCATTGATCAAGTTTTTGGAGCAAGCAAGGGTAATGAATATCGGACACGCCAGGTGATTTTCAAGAAATCATGGCTATTTAAAATAGTACTTCAGTCAGGTTTTTTGCCAGTTGATTCCCAGATTGAAGACGACTCGGCCGATCATGTTCGTCAAGATAACTAAGGGGAGGAGCCACCAAATGGGGGCTTGTACTTCAGTGAGGTAAAACCAGAGAAACGTAAAGCCAATGACCTTAAATGCCCAGTTGGGTGCAAGGCCAATCCCCACAGCTAGCAACAACGCAATATCAAATCCGGCAGTTTCAAAACCATCGTTGACGAGGTAGAAAATCAAAAGCAGTACCCCCAATAGCTTGATCGATAAATTTTGACCGAGCCCAACACCTAGGATCAGCAGCAAAATCACATCAATGCCAATTGCGTAGATCGCGTCCATGATGACTTACCTATTTGGTTCTCACCCTACTTCGCTTTTAAATGAAATCCCCATCAGGCTGTAAAAACTGAATAAAGTGATGCAAGATTAATTCTTATAGTTGTCGCAAAATTAGCGAGCAAATCAAGGTGAATGCTTAGAATGCAAAACTTTTCTTGGAGATAATCGATGAAATGGAGTTGGCTTGTATCCGTGGGGATGCTTTGCACGATCGTATTTGATACGACACACGCGATGTCTCTGAAGGAATATGCTGAGAAACCATTTGGCAGTGTGCTGATGCTTCGCCATGCTCTAGCGTCAGGTTTTGGAGACCCAAGCAACTTTCAACTCGGAGATTGCAGTACACAGCGTGTTTTGGATGAAGTTGGACAAGAACAATCCCGCCAGATTGGCAATGCCTTCCGGAATGTGGATTTG
>DPLM01000386.1:0-2236 GCA_003541985.1 Deltaproteobacteria bacterium
ACACAGGGAGCTCAGGATGCGATTCGCCTAATTGACAAGGCAATCCAGGAAGTTTCTGGAACACGGGGCCGAATGGGGGCGTTTCACAAAAATAACCTTCAGAGCAATTTGAACTATCTGCGTAGCGCACATGAAAATGTAACAAAGGCAGAGTCGGTCATCCGTGATACAGATGTTGCTGAGGAAATGACGCTCTACACCCGTAACCAAATTATGATGGAAGCCAACGTGGCAATGCTGGCTCAGGCGAATCAGGCACCGAGTGTCCTGATGAGGCTTTTACAGTAAAAAGTAGTTTGCAAAATTTGGGATTCAATCTGTTCTGACGATTTCGTCAATGTTCATTACTGCCCAGAATTAGGGGTCATCATGTCAATACGCATCAATACAAATATTTCTGCGATTAATGCGCACAGAATGTTAACAAAAAACAATGATGTTTCATCAAGAAATCTGGAGCGCCTTTCCTCCGGTCAGAAAATCAATCGTGGTGCAGACAGCCCTGCAGCCCTAGTGGTCAGCGAACGTTTGAGAGCACAAATTAGTGGTGTTCGCCAGGCAATCGATAACTCTGAGGCAGGCATCTCTCTGGTGCAAACAGCGGAAGGGGCATTGAACGAAGTAAGTGCTGTTTTGATCAACGCTCGGCAGTTAGCCGTTCATGCCGCCAACGAAGCAGTGAATGATGAGCATATGCTTCAAGCAGATCAGCACGAGATTGAAAACATTCTCAGCACAGTCAATCGAATTGCGTCAAATACCCAATATGGGACTAAGACTCTACTAGATGGGAGCAAGGGTGGTAACGGTGTGACGACTGGAGAGAATTTGGAATATGTGGGAGCAAATGAAAGAACAAAAGGCTCTGGTCGGCGTGGTTATGAAGTAATGATTCGTCAGGCAGCGACTCAGGCAATTATCCGAGGCTCACTAGCACTTGATAATTCAATCATTGATCGAGGTGAACAAATCACACTAAGTGAAGGAAGTAAGACAGTTACTTTTCAGACTATTAAGGGAGAGACAGTTGAAACTAACTTGAATGCACTAGAGAAGGCGATTGCGGAGGCAGGTCTACGGATTAGGATGAATCGGACTCCACAAATTCAGACAGATGCAAATGCACCACAAATTCTTGAATTCCAACATAAGGATTTTGGTAGTGAGCACTCTTTCCGTGTCTCTAGCACGACGACGGGTCTTCTCTCAAGAGAAGGAGATGTTTATGACACAATTCAAAATGGTCTAGATGTTCAAGGAGAAATCAATGGAGAGGAAGCAGTTGGGAAAGGTCAAATTTTAACAGGTGGACCAGGAGCTCAAAAGGTTGAAGGGCTTCAGATTCGCTACACCGGTGAAGATGTTGGCTTTAGCAAGGATGACCTCAAGCTCATGCCATTGAGTATAACCAAGGAAATAAATTTTCAGCGTGAATTGCAGAACCAATCAGGCAAACAGACTGGTAGTGTGACTTTCTCTCAGACGGTGTTGAACTTCCAAATTGGGGGGAATGCTGGTCAAACAACAATACTTGCCATTCAGAGTATGTGGGCCAAGGCGTTAGGACGGGGTGTAAGGAATAATTCTGAATTCGAATCACTTCAGGATATTGATGTAACAAGTGCAGAAAAAGCCCAAGATACAATGCGTGTATTGGATCGTGCACTGGAGGAAGTTAACGCAACGCGTGCCCGACTAGGAGCCTTTCAAAAGAACAATTTGGAAAGCAACTTGAGTTACTTGCGCTATGCCTATGAGAACCTGAGTAAGAGTGAGTCAGTGATTCGTGATGCAGACATTGCAGATGAGATGGCCCAGTTCACTCGCAACCAGATCATGATGGAAACCACGACGGCTATGCTGGCCCAGGCGAACCAACGTCCACAGTCAGTGCTACAGTTACTACAGTAATGAAGAAGGATGGGGGGCCTTGGTCAGCAAGGCCCTTTAATTCCTAACTTAGATTATCAAGAATATTTGAGTGAATACTTTCGGACGACCTTTCAGGTCTTCGGAAAGTACGCACGAAGCGTCGATGTTGAATATCCATTTTCTACGCTGACTTGCAGCGTAGGGAGGGTGACACAGGGAGGTGTCATACCTTGGTCGATTAACGCCAATACGATAAATACACCTACCCAATCAGATTCAAGGAGGAACTGTGTCACTACGAGTCAATACCAACATGCCGGCAATCAACAGCCATCGAAACTTGATCATCAACAACACTGAGCAA
>DPLM01000386.1:2523-2849 GCA_003541985.1 Deltaproteobacteria bacterium
TCAATAGTCATCGCAATCTGATCATTAACAACACTGAGCAATCCAAGACCATGGAGCGATTGTCTTCTGGATTAAAAATTAATCGTGGCGCTGATGGTCCAGCCTCCTTGGTGATTAGTGAGCGACTGCGAGCTCAGACTGCTGGGCTAAAACAGGCAATCGATAACTCTGAAGCTGGAGTTTCATTGGTACAGACTGCTGAAGCCGCACTGGATGAGGTCAGCTCAGCACTGATTAACGCTCGTCAGCTGGCTGTTCATGCGGCTAACGAAGCGGTCAACGATGAGTTTATGTTGAGAGCTGACCAGCAAGAAATTGATAATATC
>DPLM01000201.1 GCA_003541985.1 Deltaproteobacteria bacterium
TCTTTCTCATTGCGATTTTCTCTCATTAGCGTTGATTCTGTGCGACTGATTCTTAACGCAGTCTGATATTTACGAGAGATTGGAAACCACCGCTAGGGTGCAATCGGAAGCCGTCAATATCTTCCTTTACTATAGCTACGTTCTGATTATGCCATAGGGAGATATAAGGCAGGTCCTGCTGAAGAATTTCCTGGACCTTGTTGTAGTACTTCTTTCTTTCTTGTGGATCGATTGTACTGCGCCCCTGTTCCAGCAAGCTATCAATTTCAGGATTGCTATAGCGAACACGATTCCTGCCACCTACATCTGGTAACTCGCTGCTGTGAAACAGGGAGTAATAGAAATCTGGTTCCGATACTCCGACCCAACGCAAAGAGAACAATTCGAAGTTTCCAGCCTTAACATCACCGAAGAATGTGCCCCATTCAAAGGAACGAATCTCAAGGTTGATGCCAATCTCTTTCAGTTGATTCTGCAGAATTCGGGCCTGTCTGACAGCATCTCGACTATTGCTAGTTTTATACTCAAGCGTGAGGTTTTCAATACCAGCTTCTTTCAGAAGTTGACGCGCTTTTTGAGGATCATGTTGATAACTTGTAAGATTTGGTGCTGAAAAATCATTTTGTTTTGTGAGGACGCTATCAGCAGCAATAGCCCTTCCTTTTTTTAGAAACTCAATCAGTTCTTCACGATTGATCCCATGCGCAATTGCTTGGCGAACTCTTGGATCCTGAAGTTTGGTTGATTGCATGTTTAGCCCAAGGTACTGATAATTCAGAGCTGGGCCGGTCATCATTCTATATTCTTTGGCGAGTGAGCCTTTTTCAAATTGAGGAAGTTTATCCAAGGGCACCACATTTATCGCGAGATCAATTTCTCCTTTACGCATCTTGAGAAACCTAGTGTTGTCATCCTTGATGATTTTAAGTTCCAATTCCTCGATAGCTGGTTTGGTCCCGTGATAGTCATCAAATTTTCTAAGGCTGATTGCATTTGGATCTTGGCTAACCAATTGAAAAGGACCCGTTCCAATTAGCTTCGCATTTGCGAGGTCTGAATTTCTAGAGAAGATGGGTATGAAAATATCTAAAAAGAATGCTGCCTCAGGCTGGAACAAGTTAAAGGTGACTGTATGCTCATCTGTTGCTTCAACGGATTTAAGTTTTTTCGAGAGGAACTGGAATGGAGATTTAGTTTCTGGATCCATGATGTGTTCGAAAGTGAAGCGGACATCTTCAGCATTTAGTTGGGACCCGTCATGAAAGTGAACTCCTTCTTTGAGTTTTAGAGTCCAGGTTGTTTCGTCGGGATGTGTCCAACTCTCTGCCAATCCAGGAACAATGCGAAGTGCATCATCTTGTTGAACCAGCGTTTCAAACAGTAAAACTTGCGTTAGCCGCATGCCGTTCGCATCAACAGCATAGCGAGGATCTAAGGATTTGGGTGCCCCATCCAGTGCAATCGTTAAAGGAACTGCAACTAGTAGATTGACCCACAAGACAAGGGATAAGGTTAATAGTGTGAAATGTTTCATGATAAATTTGTTTGCTGAGATGGAAGAAAGGAAAGAAGGAAGACAGCCCCAATCGGGGCCAAAAAGCTTAGACGCTTTGGTCCTCGCTTTTTAAACGGGCAAGGTGGATCAGAAAGACAATTCCAGGGCAGACCATCAAGCCGAAAACCATAACACCGAAGACTAGTGGCCAACTCAATGCCATAGCCAATTCTCCATTTCTAAAGGTTATACAAAATTCTTTACTTATCACCGAAAATCTATTTAAGCAAGGCAGGATGGCTCATTCACTCATCGCTACAACAAACATTCCTTCGAAACGCCGATCTTTTTCCTCAAGGATTTTTTGCAAGTCCAAAGCTTCATTCTTGGTTTTGAAGCCTCCAGCATATATACGATAATTGCGAATACGTTGGTCTGATCTCCGTGCTTCAAAAAAGACTTCAGCTGAATAGATCTGGTTGAGATGGGCTTTTACTCGGTTGGCAGTAGTTAGATCTGGGAATAATCCAAGGGAAATCTGATAGGAACTGCTGGATGGCTTCCGATAGGCTTGACCAGTAATCAAGTTCTCATTATTGATTCGATTAACTAAATTCGATGCTTCCTCCTCACCATAAAGATTGGTGGATACAATTTCTGTCATTGGGTTGACTTCATTGACAGTCTCCACTCTGGTTGCATATCCAGCCCGCTTCAGAAGGTAGCGATAATCATCCACGCACTCCTGATAAATACAATTGGCAACTTGAACAAAAAATCTTGTAGTCCGAGGCCTCTTAACAGGCTGAGGCGCTTCAACAACAGGTGCTACAGGAATTTCATCCATTGTTGGAGGAGGAGGTTCTTCGACGACTGCAATTTCTTCTACTTCTTGGATTTCTTCTATGGGTTCAGCAGCGGGAATTGGTTCTGTGTTAACTATAGATTCTTCAGTGAGAAGTGGGGCAGGTGGGGGCGGAGGAGGTGGCTCTTCAAGGATTGCAAGCTCGGGTTCTTCCGCTTCCATCGGAGGTGGTGGAGGAGCCATCAAGTACATAGCTGCAACAGCAGCAGCACCCAGGACAGCACCCGCGGCACCAGTTGCAATTCCTGGCATTAGAAGGGGCTTTTTGTCACTGGTACTTTTTTTCTTCTTTTTTTCATTTTTTGGTGCTGGACTGTCATCTGACACAGTAGCAGCAGCAGCAGCGGCGGCACCAGCACCAGCTGCTGCTACCTCATCTTCGAGATCTTCGCTACCAAAGTCGTCCGCTTCTCCGCCCCCAGCACTAAGGTCATCATCTTGAACTTCCAGATCATCAATAGTGGATAAATCCTCAAAGAAGGAATCTAATTCACCATCGTCTCCACCTTCACTGTCCATAAAGCTGTCGAGTTGATCACCGAACTCATCGTCCAGATCTCCAATCCCCTCCAGTCCATCAAGTTCTTCTGCCATAGCTCCTTTTTCCGTCGCTTGCCTATGTTCGGTATCTTATCTTGGGGCTTAGCCAATGAGTTTAGGGGTGTTATCGTGCCGACGACAGTCACCAACTTTGATTGATTCTTTAGACCATACCTTCGATCGAGCTAAGCCACTCAACAAAAGGTCTGGATGGAAGCACCAGTTTGGGAATTTTTCACACCAGTGTTTCGCACTCCCGCCGGTCAAATAAATCGATGAATCATGTTGAGCTCTATAAGCCAACTCACTTTGCATTTGCCTGACAAGACCTTCCAACAAGTGTCTGTAGCCGTTATAAAGCCCAGCTTTTATGCAGCCAGATGTTGAAGTTTCTATGACAGAATTTTTTTTTTCAATCTCTGTCTTGGGTAGATTTGCTGTTCCGAAGTGCAAAGAATCTAACCACAACTTTGGCCCTGGTAGAATGATTCCTCCCAAAAATAAACCTTTATCAGTGACAGCATCAATTGTAGTTGCTGTACCGATGTCAACTGTGATTACACTGCTGCGTACCAAGTCATAGGCTGCAGCTGCTACGATCAATCTGTCGATACCTATTGTAGGTGATTCACCAGTTTTTAAACTGATTGGTAGTGGGCTTGATCGAAACAACACAGTAGGTACCACGCCAATCAAATTTCGGACCATTTCCCTGAAAATAGGGGTAAGCCAAGGTACCACAGAACAGAGAATCCAGCCCTCAAAATGAGGTTTTGCAAAAAGAGTTTGATGGCTTTTCATGAACTCAGTGAGTTCTAACTCAAAATTTTCAGATGCTGTTTCTCTTGGTGTCGGCAAATACCAGTCCTCGATCATCCGACTTTTTTCAAAAGCTGCGATGTGGATTCTGGTGTTTCCGATATCAGCTACTACAATCAAGATTGCTCTCTGACGTAGTGAATCAAGTCGCCGGAGATGTGAGTGTAAAGCTGCCCATTCTCCATTCGAATTTGAGGGAATCCTCTTGATTCAAGTTTTTCAACCAGCCCTGTTTGAATTACCGAGCCCTTTTCCCAACCTACGAGCGATCCAATGAGGTTTGAAGATGCTTGCCATTCTTCAAGGAGTTTCAAAGAACTCTCCTCATGAAGTTCCCTGATGACTGATTGAAGATTTTCTAGGATCTCTCTGAGTACTTCCTTTGGCGAAAAAACTATCCCAGTTGCCGCTTGCAAAGTAGTCACTTTATCTTGGAGTACGCTCGGAAAGTCTGAAGAGTAGCCAGAAACATTCAAACCAATACCGATAATCAAGCTCTTCAGTCCTGCCTGTTGCCAGGGTCCTCGCTCAACTAAGATTCCAGCAAGTTTTTTTCTACCATCTAAAATATCATTAGGCCACTTAAGGCGTAAATTCGGTAACTCTTTCCCAGATAAGCACCTAAACAATCCCAAACCGCTCCAAAGGGCCCATAGATGAAGTCTGTCTTCTGGTTCTGCTGAGTGAATTACTACCGAAAAAGTTAAAACTTGGTTTGAGGGGCTTACAAAAATTCTCCCCGCTCGGCCTCTCCCACTGGTTTGTTTATGGGCCCAAACAGTTAAGCCATGCTGTGAACACAGAGAAATTTTGTCAAGTAGATAGCTATTTGTGGATGGCAACTCCAAAAATTCAAGTAACGGCTTGCCAAGTGGCATTTTAGTTTAACAAAAAGTGATGGATGGCTATTCCATCTTTAATCGGCTCTCCTTCATCATCCCTGCGGATTTGAACGATTGCTTCCACAGACGCAAGAACGCCGTCCAATTCTGCTTTCAAACGAATCTGGTACCACTCACTGAAACGAATAAAAAATTTTTGTTCTGCCTGGCGAGGTAGGTAATTAGTTGTAGGATCGGCATCCAGAGCGGATTGAATTGAGCCAGGTTGCCGATATTCAGCGTCAACCAACATGTTCAGTGGACCTATGGTTCCCTTCTGTTGCTTGAGGACTGAGGCGATATTTGCCGCGTTGATCACGTATTCCTGAGTATTGGACTCAAAAAGTTCGGAAGGAATTCGATTTTGATCGAATCGGTTGAGAAATTCAATAATCTCTTCCTCAGTGGCTAAATTAATATTTAAGCGGGATTCTCCTTCTGGAGTTCCTGCTTCAGGTGGTTTGCCAACTGGATAAGTTGTGAAATAGCGCTCCCAACTTTCCCAAGGAATACCACTTTCTCTAAAGCCTATGATCAGCCGAATTTCATTGAGTTGATCTAGACCACGGTTCTTAACAATTTTTTCTTGGCCGTAGTCTAGGTAGCTGAGTTGCTCAGCACCAATACTTCCAAGATAAGGAGTGGTGTAAGGCATCTCTCCATCCTTTGCGTCTAGCCAATCAAAGATATTCCCGTAGATCTGCATGACTTGATCTTCACCTAGAAAAGAGGGGGGCCCTTCTTCCATCCTCACGCCGTCTAAAGTAGTTACTGGAAGGTTGCTGGTCATTTGAAAAAATTGTGAACTCAGCCGTAGATCGTAGTCGTTACCTGGTACAGGAGTCCCTTCTCTAAGTAATCGATTCAGATTGAACAAATGATCAATCGGTCGGATCACAGGGCTGTAGAAAACGATATCTTCAAAGTCTTCAAGAATTCCCTGGGGAAGTTGCGTTGGTGGAGGAGGATTCAATATAGAAACGTTTTTAATTCCGGATAATGCATTCAATTCTTGGAGAAATTGGAGATCTTGACGGAAGAAAGTTATTTCATCCCTTGTTTGCAAACCCTCTAATACTGCTTTTA
>DPLM01000371.1 GCA_003541985.1 Deltaproteobacteria bacterium
GTTGCAGAACTATCACCGGCAAGTTTGGGAGGAGATTTCGCCACTCCTCAATGAAAAAGGAGAGAAAGAGCATCTCTGTCAAGCTTGTGACTGGTCACAGCGGTCACGGGCAAATGCTTAGGATACTTGTTGGAAAATCTCCTGCAAGAATTTCTTTAGAAGACCGATTTATTCGGGAGTGTTCAAATAGGGTGCATGTCCACAGTTGGGAAGGGTAAATAACCTTCCCATTGGCCCTCTAGTTGTCATTTATTCCGCAACAATAGGGTTTAATATATCATAAAGTTTACCTCGAAGAATCATTACTGAACAACAGATCTTCTCATACATCTCTCACAGATCTTCCCTTGGGGTGTCTGGGTAAAGGGTTCTGATAAACGTATATCGTAGTGAATGGTCCATCTACCATCATCTTTCCTCCTAGCTGAGGGAACCGGCCAACTCCTGCTATTCCGGATCACTAGGCCAGCCAAAAGGCTGGTAGACCTACTGAAAGTACTGCTTCAGCTCCTGAAAATTGTTGAAAGTCGAGTGTCTGGAAACGTACTTGGTAATCTGCCGAATCGCTCCGTTGGGTAACTCCGACCGATATCGTTGATCACGGAGTCCTACCAAGTACTTCTGCAAACTGGTGGCTCCAAGCAGTATGCCTATGATCCCAACCATCGAAGTTCCGGTTTAACCACAACACTTTATCCGAAAATGCTCTAAGAGGGCAACTGCCTGTTTCACGTAGAATGGGACGGTATATTCTGTCATTGGATCTTGTGCCCACTGTGAGCGACCTCGTCTGAGAGTATCAGGGATAAATAGGTGATAGTGTGGGGATATATTAGCAGCCAGTGCACGAAAGTCTCTTCCTGTGCGTGTCAATCTGTGCTGAAGGACCAGAGGTTTATTCACAGCAGGATATCAAACTTCTACATATAATTCTCGTTTACAGCACAACAAATAGTGAGATTGAGGAGTTGTTATATTTCTGAGTGCAGAGGAATTGATTTGCGAAATACTGTTTAGCCCAGGCAAAATACGAGTGTTTCAATGTTCGCAGTGGGCTTTATTTTGCAACAAGCGAATTCAAGAAGAAGTGAATAATGGAGTTGGCCTAAAGGCAGTGTGTGCCACGCTGAGGCGGTGTTCCACCACTCAAAAGAGAGGCGCTAGAAATGCTACTCCAAGAATTACAGAATGGCTGGAAGATTATCAACAAGCATCATCTTCAGAAAGATTATGTCTTTCCCTCTTACCAAGAGGCTCTTCGTTTCGTGAATTTAATCGCTAATCTAGCAGAATCAGAAGGTCATCACCCTGAGTTGATACTATCCTTCTGCAACGTACGTGTGAGTTATTGGACGCACAAGATTGATGGCTTGGTGGAGAGTGACTTCATCATGGCTGCCAAGAGTGACCTGATTTACGCAAATGAATTTCCTGCTAACTGATGTGAGATCTTGTCAGTCCCACGATATGTCGCCAAAGCCTGCTTTGGGTTCTTTACGCTGATCAATCTAGTACTGCTGACTAGTACAGCGATACTGGGCTACCTTGTTTTCCTAGCTTCTGCTCCTCATCTTGATCGTAGAGCGATCCAGCAGCGTCTGCTTACCGAAACAACCGTCTACTATCGTGATCAACGCACGAAATTAGGCGCCTTCTACGACCAAGTCCATCTTCTTTACCTTCAGGCCAACCAACCAACTCGGATTGATTCTGATCTGGATGCAGTGATTCCAGAGACATTCTTTGATGCAATCATTGCTAGTGAAGATCAATTTTTTTACCAGCATATCGGCTTTGATCCTATTGGAATCCTCCGAGCATTTTGGGCTAACTTACTTGCAGGACGTGTTATTCAAGGAGGCAGTACCCTTACCCAGCAGACTTCAGAACTTTTGTTCGAACATCGATTGGAACATGGAGAAAATCGTTGGAAAAACAAGGCTTTGGAGACACTGGATGCTCTGCGGTTGGAGGCTCGCTACAGCAAAAGAGATATTCTCGAATTCTATACCAATCTCTTCCACGTGCATGGAACAGGACAGGGATTGGCGATTGCAGCCCGTTACTACTTCAACAAAAACGTCTCAGACTTAAATCTTTCTGAGGTCGCTTTCATTGCTGGTTCGGTTAAGGGGCCAGCAAACTACAATCCCTTCCGGACCCAGAATCAAGAGGAAATACAGCGTATTGTCGAGAGGGCAACAGAGCGTCGAGACTATGTCTTACGTAACATGCTGGAAATGAAACTCATCTCTGAGGATCGTTTCTTGGAGGCGTCTCAGGATTTGGTAGCTTTTCGACAGGGGTCGTTCCGTTATCAAGATAATCACCAGATCGAGGTGGTCCGCCAGCAGATGAACGAGGAACCATTTCGCTCCATTTTACAGGACTATGGTGCTGAGGGGATAGAGAAGGGAGAACTCCGTATTCAGACGACACTTGATCCCAATCTCCAATACCTTGCGCAGTTTGAGTTGCGGCGACATCTCTCTCGCTTAGAATTTCAGCGCAATGGCTATGCTGCTCCAGTCACGAATCCAGAGCCATCCTCATTACAACCTGGATCTGGAAACTTCTACACCGGCCGAATTGAGGAGGTGTTGCTGGGAAATAACCCAAGCGTGCAGGTTCAAGTAGGAGCTGATCGGGCAGAAGTTCGGGGCTTGTTGTTGGAAGAGTTTATTCGTCGAATAAATCCGCAAGCACCCAACAAACTTCGAAAAAAAGATTTTCAGCAAGTACTTGAGAACCTGAAAACAGGTGGCCCAATTCTAGTGGCCTTGCATCAACGTGACAATACGGGATCTCTTTGGCAAGCGAGTATTGAGCAGCAACCGACCCTCGACGGTGGTGTGATGGTTTTGCAAGATGGTGAGGTTCGGGCTTTTGTGGGTGGATTTGATCCTCGTGGGTTCAACAGGGCTATGCAGGCCTATCGTCAACCTGGATCAACCTTTAAATTGTTACTGTACATGGTGGCAATGGAGTTGGGTTGGAATCCGTTGGAGGCCCTGTCCAATGAGTATCGGGTTTATCAATGGCAGGGTGAGATCTACATTCCCAAGCCCGATCATACTCCACCAGATAATCAAAGTTCGTTAGTCTGGGCGGGTGCGCTTTCAGAGAATCTGGCCAGTATTTACTTGTTGGAACACCTGCTCGATTACTTGGACCTGGAGCAGTTCGAACAACTAATGGAATTCACTCGCTTTGCGCGAGAAGCGAATGAAAGTCGTGCCGATTACGTTGTCCGTTTACGAGATACTTATGGGATCGTTGATACTCAGTATCGAATGCAACCTTACTTGATGGAGGCGGCTCGGCAGGAACTCTTACGTAATACTGCCTTTGAACCACCCGAAGAGGAACAGGCACTGCGTAATCTTTATCATGGTCGGAACTGGCGTGCTGAGGTACGCTCACGCTTGCGTTCAGGTTCTGCCCGTGTGAGCCGCGAAAGAGAGTTATTGGAACATAACTTTTTGCGCCTTCAGGAGGTGCAGGAGCGTTTGCAGCAGCAACTGGTACAAACAAAAGATGCGTTCCTCAACGGTAGTTTTAAAACTGATGATCAGGTGGCTAGAGAGTGGATTCAAAACTTTTATGTTCATGAAAGTGCGCTGCGGACAGATCCTTACAATACCCCCGTACTCCCGCGGTTAGCCTACGCAGAGAACCCTCTTGAACTTACAAAAGGCTGGGTTCCCATAACTCCCTATCGCTTCCGTTTGTACAATCAGGTCTGGACTTCGAATCAGCGAGAGCGCTTCTTTTCACCAGCTAACATTTGGTTGCACGGAAAGATACGTTCAACGATTCTGCAGGGGCTTGGAGACTTGATACAACAACGTCAGCAGGATTTATTGCGCCAGGAACCCTATTCAACGGTACGTCTTTATTGGAACCATGACTTCAGGATTCTGCTCTCCCTACAGACAATTGTGGAAGTAGCAAAACTCCTAGGTGTCGAGAGCCCACTTCAGCCAATACTTTCGTTCCCACTCGGTGCGAATGAGGTAACGCTACAAGATCTTGCACTGCTCTATCAGTCACTGGCCACTGGTCAAGTTTTTAGAGATTCAAAATCACCCAAAAATCATTGGTCATTGATTCAACGGATTGAGGATACCGGGGGCAGAACTATTTACGAAGCGGATCATCAATCTCGTAATATTCTGGATCCTAGTGTCAATCGGGCTTTGCAAGAAATTATGCGGTCAGTAGTTGAGTACGGAACAGGCCGAAGAGCAAAGCGCTTTCTACAAACAGAGTATGCGCATGAAGATGGTAAACAGGTGACAGTACAAATCCCTGCTCTGGGCAAAACAGGAACCGCCAATAATTATTCGAATGCGACTTTTGTTGGTCATTTGCCAGTTCCAACACGTCAGGGAATGCAAACCAAAGGAGGTTACACAATCGCCGTCTATGTTGGCTCAGATCGCCCTGCAGAAGCCGAAAAAACTGCGAATTGGTTCCGCCTGACAGGTTCCAGTGGGGCTCTGCCAGTTTGGTCACGTATTGCCTATTACTTGATTCAGGCTCGCGAGTACCAAGAACGCCTACGGATCTATCACCCTAATCTCAAGTCGCGCGACGGAAAACTACTCCTAGATTATGCGACATCTCCTCCGCTCAATGTAAATGACAAAAATGGCTTGCTAGAGGGTGATGTTACGGGACGCAATGCAGAAGTCTTCTTACCACTGCCTGATTCCAAATTGCCCCGGGAGATTCCACTGTTTTCACGCGTGCTGAAAGAACGGTCACAGACTTCAGCGGAGGGTGTCTGGAAGGAGGGAAGATGGATTACCGCAATGCAGCAACCACAGTTGATGGGCGGCACGAGTGATGCCGACGTAGAGCAAGTGCCGAGATAGATCATCTGGGCCGTAAGTGGAAGCATCTGCATCAACTAAGAGCACATAGTCAAATTCAAGTCCCTTGGTTTGTGAAATGTTAGTCACTTCAATTCCGGCTCTGAAAGAAAAATCCTGATCAGCAACCAATCGTAATCCCGTTATCTCGGCTCGTTCTAACTGCTCTGCAATTTTTCTAGCCTCTGGTAGCTCACGGGTAAGTACGACCACACTCGCAGAGGGTTCTCT
>DPLM01000130.1:0-156 GCA_003541985.1 Deltaproteobacteria bacterium
TAGAGCAGGCTGACTCCCTTCGACACAGAGATCAGTTTCTCGATACTGTTCATCATTGAGATGCAACCTTTTTTGGGTAGTTGAGCAGAGATCCTGGCTGTTCCACTGGTAAATTAAGATTTGTTGTTGGAGTCTCAGCCATCATGTTTTGCTCAG
>DPLM01000130.1:494-3314 GCA_003541985.1 Deltaproteobacteria bacterium
TCAGCCATCATGTTTTGCTCAGCATTTGTAGGTAATGTCTCATTGAGTTCCACTCGAAAACACGCTCCACCATCTTTATTTATCACAGTCAACTTGCCACCAAGATGATCCTCAATGATCATCCGGCTCATGTACAACCCCAAACCGGTACCATTGAGTTTGTTTTTCGTTGAAAAATAAGGAAAGAAAATTTGATCAACCACTTCCTCAGGTACACCACCAGCGTTATCCTGCACTTCTAGTATTTGTTTGTTCTCTTGAGCGTAAGTGCGCAATACAAGCTTCTTTCCTTCTATTTCGCTTTCCACCAACGCTTCTTCAGCATTTTTCAGTAAGTTGATCAATGCTTGCTGGAACTCATTCGGAAACAATTCTAATTGGGGTAGTTCACTAAATTCCCTTACCAGTTCGATATCCTGAGTCTGTAGAGATAAGCCGATGATTTCCAAAGTACGTTGTACCAACTCGTTGAGTCGCACAAATGCACGTTGACGGTCTGGACGAAAGAAATCTCGGAAATCATTGATCGTTCGAGAAAGAAAAGAGGTAGTATCTTGAATTTTTTTTAACTTCTCAAGCGTCCCCTCAGTGGTGGCATTACCAAGCTGCTGTTCTAATTTGATGGAAGATGCGATCATGTTGATAGTAGCTAATGGTTGGCGCCACTGATGAGCAATCATTGCTAACATTTCGCCCATGGAAGCCATCTTGGTTGATTGGACGAGCTGTTGCTGCATCTGCTGTAATTCCTCATAAGCCTGCTGCAATTCAGCATGGCTTGTCTGCAAATCTGTTGCAGACTCTTGGATCAGCTGAATTTGCAATAAAAGCTGGTTTTGAAGATGTTGAAAAGCATTGACAAGCTGGTGGGACTCCCAAGTATTTGCTGGAATATCAGCTAATTCAAGATCTCGAAGTTGAGATTCGAACTGCTGCAGAGAGTCACTGTTCCTAAGAGAATCTGTTTTCAGTAATGCCAGGCGGGCAGTTAACTGCTGAATCGGAGCAGCAACACGACGAGCTACCACTACGGAGATAATCAGCCCAAAAAGTATTAAAAGTGCTTCAATAATCAGGAGTGATCGTTGATTTGCTGCAACAGCCTTGTCCAGTGGCTCCTGAGACAATCCAATATGCATGATTCCAACTAGTTCTCCCCAAAAAACTAACTGGCGGCGAGCTTCAAACACAACTTCTCCAGCTTTGCCACGTACTTCTTCGTCAATCAGTGCGTCGGTAAGAAGGACTTGTTCTCTAAGCTGGTAAGTTCCAGTCTGAAATTCTGTTTGATCTCTTTGCTCTTCACGATCTTCCAAAACAGTTATTTGCTCAGGATCCCACCTGATAATTTCAGGCTCATATTCCTCAATTAGATTATCGTCATAAGCAAAAAGAATTTCGTTCTTCATGCTGCGAACAAAGACATAAACTAATTCTGGCTGTGAATCGAGAAGAGTGAAGTTGATCTCCAGCTGAGCCAAATTTGAGGTGCCAACCCATTCGGTGGTCTTTGCTGCAAGAGATTCAGAGATCCAATAAATGCGTTCAAAGTATGCGTTGCGGAGACCCTCAACCTGACGTTTTTGACCAATGTACCAGGTTAGTGCATTCGAGAGGAGCAAGGCACTCCCTAATGAGATGAGGAGCACCGTGCGGAGTCGGAGTGGTTGAAAAAGCATGAAGTGAAAGGAGGTCAGCGTGTCTCAATTTTTTGCAAGAAAAATAAGAATTGGGGCAAACGGCCTGCCAAATTAGGATGTTCTGCCACTGGAAATACCACGCTGTAAGGTCCACCATAAGCTGAAATGATTTTTTGATTGTCGAAGGATCGAAGGACAACGATTGGCTTGCTCAAATCATCTTTCTTCAGAGTAACAGAATTGCCCACGTATGGAGTGAGTATGACTTCATTGAAATCGTCGGAAGTGAGAAAATCTCTCAGAAGTGCTCCCTCTGTTTGTGTATCTCGATCTGGGGAAGCCAGTGGCTTTCGGTATCCTCTGGGAATTGGTGGGACGTAATTTAAGAGTTCTCCGGGGAGAGCTGCAATCGCATTAGCATCCATAATTCTAAAGTTTTCACCTTCGACAATTGTCAACTCTGGGGTGAGTGAGGTTCCAAGAATTACAGTGTCGATGTACCAGTTGTATAAACCCTGATCACTGACCTGCTCGTGCATCACCATATAGGGTCCGCCTCGATTCTTTTTGATCCGTTTTCCGTCACTGGAGAAGGCGATAATCACATTGTCTTGACGGATCTGCTCAATTGGCTCGTAAGTGACATAGACGTTGTTGGCAATAAAAGTGACCCCGGCAATGTTTTTATCAGCTCCAGTCAGCTCTATGATTTTCTCAATCGAGATACCCTTGAACTCTTTCTGGCCATCGTCTGGGAAGTTAGGATCCTGGGAAGTGTAGGTTATGGCGTTTGCTTCCATCATTTCCTGATCCAACACAAAAGATTGTCCTGAGTCAGTGCTAAGTTGTCCGATGATCTGAATTTGTGTTTGACGCGCCAAAAGGTTGCCGTTTATCAGAACGCACGTGAACGCGAGCAACCCCAAAATGAATCTTACTTGTTTCATATTGTCTCCAATCAAAGTTACCAAAGCTAGAACTACTTCGAGCTTGCATGCGCTAATTGCTGCTTTGAATAAGATTTTAGTAATCTTTTTG
The DNA here is from genome assembly GCA_003541985.1 of Deltaproteobacteria bacterium. GTDB lineage: Bacteria > SAR324 > SAR324 > SAR324 > NAC60-12 > JCVI-SCAAA005. Next base: position 3,173 of record DPLM01000130.1, read on the forward strand.
ATAGAAAAGAGCAAATTTGGTATTTGAAATTAAGCAGGGAGAGGGAAACGGCAGAAACTGTCCGAGGAGGAAAATGGAAGTGATCTACTTGTTTGAGTGACCACTTCAGCAGCGTCACCAATCACCAGACTGTAGTACCCAG
>DPLM01000216.1 GCA_003541985.1 Deltaproteobacteria bacterium
GTGCAGACCTCGATGGGCGAAGATGCGGCAGGCGTTCCACTGTTCCAGAGTCGGCTCGGATGGGGTTGTCCAAGCGATGAGCCATTCAGCGAGGTCGTGTAGTCGATTTTCAACAACCAGCGGCAGTTCCACATCAATTCCAGCTAAAGTGTTTAGGACAACTGCCGATAGCAGAATAAAATGATCATTCCCACAAAGAAGAGAAATTTATGCATCGCCATTATCGAGAATTCGCTGCCAGTCTATTGTTGCTTGGATTTGCTGTCAGCTGCAGCAGTTATGATCGCTTCCCCATCGCTTCTTTCAGCACTCGTCTCCAGGATGGAGATCGTCACTTGGGTTGGAGTCTAAACTACTTCAACAGTTGGCGCAGGGAGCGTCAACCCCAATACCTACTACTGGCGGAAGATCATACTGTCAATGCGATTGATGCCTTTTCCCAGTTGGAGTCAGATACGTCACCACGCATTAATGAATACTATGTGGCCCGGGAGCGTCGAACGCGTGGATGTCGCCTTTTGGCGGAATTGCAATTTGAAGCCATTAATCACGGTCAGGCCCTCCGTGGCATGACCCCATCTGGTTGCACCTACTGATCCAAAAGGCTTAGTAAGCGGCGCGTTCCATGCTATTCCGCAGCCGCAGAGTATCCTGGTAAAGTTGGTTCGCCATCTCCTTATCGCCTCGTCGGTGATGGAGGCGGCCCAACTTGCTCAGTAGTCGCTCCTCTCCTTCTACATCTCCAATTGCACGTTTGATCTCAAGATGGCTGTGGCAGGTCCGCACCAGCCGATCTTCATCCTTGGTCACTTCCAGCGCCTGTTCCAACTTGTCGTAGAGCCGATCCATCTCATTACGATTCAGTTGCTGTCGAGAATAGTTCAGCAGATCCTGCAGCAGGGGAATCATAGCTTCCCAGGCTTGCTCTTTCTCTAATCCCTCGACGACATCACGAACCATGAGGGCAAGATCTTCTCCTTCCAAACCATCTTTCTGCTGACGTACCCCATCGAGATGTTGGGCGGCCTGCTGAATCTCTCCAAGTTCAATTAGGGCCTTCACATACAACTGTAGATCCTCAGCCTGCGGCGTTCTTTTCAATTCTCGAAGCAGCTGAAGGTGATTATCCAGGCTGACCTTGGCTTCCTGCCAGTTACGGGCACGAGCGAAAGAGCGAGCCATCTGCAGCAGAGCTTCAGCCTCGTCACGAGCTTCGTCTGGTGAAGCTGAGTGCCCTAGAGTTTTTCCAAGGCCTTCATCATAGAGATCTTCCTTGGCAGGGGTTGGAGCTTGTAGCTGATGCGGCAAAGGAATGTAGGCATCTGAAAAGAGATCTTCAGTACTTTCGGGAATCTCTGGATGTTGGGAGAGACGCTGTTTGGAGAGGCTGTAAAGCGAACCAACATCTGAGTGACGCCGCAGTGTTTGAGCTCGTGGTCGTTCTGCCACGGTATTTTTGCGATGTCGTATGGTAACCCGATCCTTGGGAGGCGGAGGTTGTTGCTCTGCTGTTGCCAGTACCTGTTCGAATCTATTTGCATCTACAGGCTCTGGCTCAGGTTGTACAGGTTGATGCTTCAGGTTAACGATTTCTGTAGGTTCGTCTTCTGGTGCAAGAACAAAGTTCCCTTGTTTGCGTTCATTTTGTTCCAGATTCTCGCGAAATTGTGTAAAGACGGAACTGTCCAAGCCTGTAAAAACTTGGGTGCTTTCAGAAGATGCTGATTTCGGAGCCACTCTGGATGATTCATTCGCAAAGGAGACCGTTTGTGAAAAACTGGAGGAGACAACTTCCATGTTGCGTCGCAGGATCCAGAGCAGTATCATGAGCAGTATCCAGAGAACAGCGGCTGCAAGAGTCAATTCCATGGAATGCTGGATAGCAACCACGATTGCAACGGCGGCAAGGGTAGTGATGATTAGGTAAACCTTCATCGTTGCTCAGTTAAAAGGAACGGCTGATTTTTAGGCAGTTTCGGGTTTATTCCATCCCGAAAGCCTGCAGATAATGTTCATGGCGACTCCACTGCTTGAGTACTCGGACTTGTAGCGACAGATATACTGAATTTCCTAACAGAGTTTCAATACGTTGTCGGGCAGCAGTCCCAATTTTTTTCAATTGCTGGCCCTTGTGGCCGATGATGATCCCTTTTTGCGATTCGCGCTCAACGATGATGTTGGCGACAATGTGCAGTAGCTTAGGAGTTTCTTCAAAAGATTCCACCTGAACGGCTACAGAGTAAGGAAGTTCCTGCTGCAGGTGGCGGAAGAGTTGTTCGCGTACCAATTCACCGCAGAGGAACCGCTCTGAAGCGTCAGTAAGTTGATCTTCCGCAAAGAAAAATGGATTTTCCGGCAGGCGCTCAAGCAGCAATTCCCAGAGACGTTCCAAGTTATGAGACTTGAGCGCAGAGATCGGAATCAATTCTGCGAATTCTGTGAGTTGAAGATAACGTTCTAAGCTTTTCAGAACCACTTCATAGGGAAGGCCATCAATCTTGTTGATCGCCAGGATCGTATTGCTGGCTCGATCTTGCAGATGCTGTAGGACCAGTCGATCTTCAGAAGGGACATCTTGTCCGGGACGCAGAGGTTCAACAAGCATCAGATTGAAGTCAGTCTCCTGCAAAGTCTTAACAGCGTAATTCACCATTTTTTTGTTCATGGCACGACTGGATGTGTGGATGCCAGGGGTATCGATGAAAATTAGCTGTGAGGAGCCGATGGTGCGGATACCAAGTAGTCGATTGCGTGTAGTCTGTGGTTTTTTTGCTGTGATCGCTAGCTTCTGTCCGATCAGGCGATTGAGCAGGGTTGACTTGCCTACATTTGGACGGCCAATCAGGCCAATGAAACCGGCACGAGTCAGGGAGTCCTGACCATCAGCTGAAAGAATTGCAGGTGGAGTAAAGGTGATCATGCGCAGGAAACGAAAGTTGTTTCAGTGCAAAATTGTAAAAAAAGAACGGATTATAACAATCTGTTGCTGGGTTGCAAGGTCTTACTTCGAGATTTCTTCAGATAGAGGTTCCAAGTGCCAGCGCCAGGCAATCAGTGCAGCGAAAATCGCCTGACGAATCAAACCGCCACTGACCTGGTCAAACAGAAGGGTGGGCGGAACTTGCTGGAAGTAGACAAAGGCTGGGGTAAATTCAGCTACAACGAAGAGGAGTGAGGTGAGAACGATCCAGAGTTCTAGGGGTTGACGGGTCAGGGTCAGGCAGACAGGTAGCAGCACCAGCAACAACAACCAGCCTCGAAGCAGCAGGAAGCCCAGCTTGGATTCGATTGAGGTCGGAGGAAGTTGAAGGAAAGTCTGCAGTTGGGGCCACCAGAAAGACAACTCCCAGTTGGCCTGAATCAGCGCTTGTGTACCTAGGAAGAGCAGAACGTAGACAACACCCAGCCATAGCATTTCAAGCAGACGTTGCCAATCAAGGAGTCCTTGGCTTAGCCTGCGACCCAGCCGGTTCCAGTCGAGCAAGCGTTGTGAAGGAGGTAGCAGCCAGGGAGCGACCAGTGCTACTAACAGGGCAGCACCAAATTCTCCCAATAAGAGTCTCTGTTCCACCTCGTCCATTGG
>DPLM01000135.1 GCA_003541985.1 Deltaproteobacteria bacterium
ACTGTTTCAAAACCACTATAGGTGCGATAACTGACCTCCCCCATACCACTGTAAAAGTAGTATATTCCGAAGGTCATCGTTCCTAGGGTTACCAAGAAACCAATTGTGTAAAGATTAGAGTAAGTCTGATTTTGAGGCATAGGCCCTCTTGATGACTAAAAGCCCAAGGCACAGAAGGCTGCTTCACGTCTCTAAGACTGGGCAAACTTATTGCACTTTGGACAGAATCTAGCTCCAGATTCTCAAGGAATTTATGAAGCCAAGTTTTTGCCTTAATTGACCTATCGGCTATTTGAAACAAAACTTGAGTCCTTTTTTCGATTGCCTCTCGGGAACTCTTGCTTTAGCACTATTACTTAGCTTCTATCCCTCCGGGACAAGCCCGGCAATTCATCAACGACCGAAGTCCACATCAACATGACAGACAAATTCCAGGATAAATCTCAGGTCATTGAAGCTGAGTTAACCCCCCAAGACGAAGAATTTCTTAAAGAAATCAATCAGCAGATTCTAGAATTCCTTGAAAAAGATGAAGAAATTTTAGAATTTGACCCGATGAACTCCTACCAACGTAGGCTCGTACATCAGATGGGTTCACTATATCAACTTAGCAGTAAATCTGTGGGTAGCCGAGATGAGCGATATGTTTGCTTGCTCAAATCCCAGTCGCTTGGAGAAATCCTATCTGCTCAAGAAAAACCAGAAGACGCCACAGGCCCAACTCCCAGAAAGGGAGTAATGATCGATAGAGGTGATGAAATCTTTTATTGCCGTCCAGGTCAGAAGATTGTTTTGAGAGCCGATGGCAGCTTCGGAGTCCCGACTTCAGAAAACACCATGCAAGTGTTAGATAAAAGGGAGATGGACAGCGGTATGTTTCGAATTCAACGCAACCACCTGATCTGCCCTCAGGATGAACAGTGGTGAGAACTGGAAAGAGTGGTCAAACTTTGGTTTGGCCTACTTAGGTGACGCGGTCTTTGAACTTTGGTGTCGCCAATATGCATTACAACGAAGTCAAAGTGCTAGCCAGGTGCATCAGTGGGTGATAGAATTGGTTCGCTGTCAAACACAATCAAAGTTGGCATCCCTTTGGTACGAATTGCTTAGTGAGGAAGAGCTTCAGGTCTTTCAACGTGGAAAGAATCATAAGCCACAAACACGACCTAAGCATGCAACAGTTAAGGAGTATCGAATAGCAACAGGGTTTGAATGTGTTATTGGTTATTGGCATCTTCAACAGTACGATCGACTGAATGAAATGATGCATCTTCCAGAGTCTAGAAAGTTGATCGAAGCACACACCTCAGAGATCTGAATGCCTATTTATTTGACCACACTGTTATCTATTCTGACTATATTAGTCGTAACTTTCCCACTTTTTTTCAGCCGAATCCAAAGGCATGAACTACAGAAAGCCAAAGCAAAACTAGATACCAGTGAATCTGACGCCCTATTGAGTGCACTCAGCGAATTGGAGGATGATTTTCAGTTGGGAAGGTTGAACAAAAACGAATACCAGCAGCAGAAAATTAGACTGCAGCGTCAATATTTAAAGCTTAAAGAAACCTCAGAAAACGGATGACCCGCCAGCTTCCGAAAAACTTGCGTCGTCCCGCTTTGCCCAATGCGAAGCAGAAGCAGGGAAAACAAACACAAAATGCCAAGGAAAGAGTTCTTAACATTTGGGGTTTGTTTAATCCCCCAAAACCATCTGCAATTCAGTCCAAACAAGCAGACACTGAGGTTCGTTCCATCTCAATGATGGGTCTGCTGATAGGGTTTCTATTGATTATGACATTGGTTGGAGTGGTAGGTGATTACGGAGTACTCGCTACCTTGAGACTCAATGATCAAGATTTCCGCTTACGACATAAAATGCAGGAGATGCGAGCCCAGGAGCAAGAACTGCTAGCAGAAGTTCAAGCCCTGCGAACAAGCTCGGAATACATTGATTTTTTAGCTCGCCGTGATTTGGGGCTAGTCAAGTTGGATGAATTGATCTACTACTTACCTGAACAAATCTCTCTACCGAGGGAATCCTCCTACCTAGTTTTTCCCTCCAGCCACACTCCTCGCCGTCAAGTTGAGCGAGTTTTAGAGCCCTTGCCTGATTTAGAAGAGAGCCCACCATACAATCTGTTGTCAACAAGCAATACAAATTCTCCCTTGAATGGTGAAGCCTCGCAGTAAGCTAATAGTTCTTTCAAATTCCCTCTGAAAACTCTTTCATCTGGAAAACTTAGTCGTACGCAAAGACTTGCAGATTGCCACCCTCCCAATTCTGCTGAAACATCCTTCAATAAGGGAATCAGGCGGTAAGGGGCCTCATAAATTACCAATGTAGTCTGCCAAAGCCTCAGGCTTTGCAGGGCCTTTCGACGCAGTTCTGTCTTTCGGGGAAGAAAACCAGCACAATAAAAGTCTTGACAGGGCAGCCCACTGACAACTAACGAAGTCATCAGCGAAGAAGGTCCGGGTAAAGACACAATTCTACCATGGCTTGCGATGACAGCTTGAATCAAGCGATACCCTGGATCCGCAAAAACTGGAGTTCCTGCATCAGAAATCAAAGCGAGCTGTTTGCCATCTTTTAGCAAAATAAGTAAATCACTGATCTGCTCTGACTCATTGTGCTCATTGAGGGTTCGAAGGTTTTGTTGAATTCCGTGATGCTTGAGAAAGCGGCTGCCAATCTTCCGTTCTTCACAAATCACTTCATCGACAGCTTCAAGAACTTCCAGAGCCCGTAAAGTAATATCACCATCATTTCCAATTGGAGTTGGAACGAGAAAGAGTTTGCCGGTGGACATAAGACCTAATTCAAGAACAGCATTGGTGGTGGGGAACGGAAAGACTCCTTCTCGAAGCTTATTAGCTCAGTTTTGGGATACAGTAGACTTAAGGATCGGAGCGGATGGCGGTGCAAATCGATTATTGTCATTGGATCTAAAACCAGATTTTGTAGTAGGGGATCTAGACTCACTTAGTGAAACAAATCGAAAGCAATTTCAAGCTTCAGAGTTGCATCTGATAGCCGATCAAGAAACTAACGATGTTTCAAAGGTTCTTGAATTTTGTCTACAGCGCGGAAGCAAGATCATACATCTCTTAGGGATGCAAGGGAGCCGGACAGATCATTTCATGGCCTGTCTAGATTCTTGCTTTGGCTTCAGAAATCTACTGCAAATCAGCCTTTGGAATGATACTGAGCGGATTGACCTGTCGACTGGCAGATGGTCTGCTGTGCTACCTTTAGGCACCACTGTTTCCCTTCTTCCAGTTTTTGGACCTGTTACTGAAATTATGAGTTGGGGACTGGACTATGCGCTTGCTGGAAGGAATCTGCATCCCGGGAAGCCACCGTCTGGTGTTTCAAACCTGAGTGTTGAGCCAGATGTTAGAATCGAATTTGCTGAGGGCACTTTGCTGGTTATTACTCAACTAAAGAAAATAGAGTGAAATAGTTTATTTGACTTTAAAATAAGTTATTATGGATTCACTAAGAGTCGCTGCTTTGCTTTGCGAACAAAGTCGACTGAAAAAACTAACAACACTCCTCCAAACATTCCTACAACGAACGAAAGAATTAAAATCAACGCAGCATTGGGCTTACTGAAATTTTTAGGAGGAATAGCCCGATCAATGATTCTAACCAAAGGCTGTTGGCCTGACTGCAATAGTATCAATCGCGCTTGATGCTGAGCAAATTGAATCCTCAACTTTGCAATTTCCTCTGCTTCCCCACCATATTTTTTTGACTGGCTAGCTTTTTGGTTACCAAGTTCAGCAAGTTTTTTCTCCAATACTCCAATTTCTGATTTCATGTCTGCTACACTTGCTGCACCGGGTTGTATCTTTTCCAGTATACCCAACTCAATTTGACGATCAATCAACCGCTGTTGAAGATTTTCCAGAGCAAAAGGACTGATAGAGAATGAAGACTTTTTTTCTGCTGAATTCAATTCGATATATTTATTTGAATCCATTTTACTTAAGGACTGGCTCAGAATATCTAATTCGCGCTGCAACTTTATAATTTCTAAAGAGAGTAAGTAATCGTTAGCCCAACGCAACCCATCATTTGCTAAGCTTGATGCCAGATTAGGGTCACGAAAGTGGACTGTTAGCGAAGTCAGTCCAGATGAGTTTTCAGTATGAAATACAAAGACGGGGTTTTTGGCATCTTCAATCAGTGACGCAGCTGCAAATTCATCTGGGGAGAGTGAATCGTTTGGTAAGACATAGGTATCGGTGGTGGGATCATACAGATCAAATAGAAT
>DPLM01000101.1 GCA_003541985.1 Deltaproteobacteria bacterium
ATGAAGCGCATAGTGCAATGATTGATAACGCTCCATCAAACGCATGACATGACCCACATCATCCATTGAAATAGTGTTTGCTGTGAGGATTTGCTTGATTCGCTGGTGATCACGTGGTGAAGCTTTGTCAAGCAGATGGCTGAGAGGTAAAGTGATTTTGCGTTCTTGCAGGTCTGTTCCAACTGGTTTACCAGTTTGATTACTGTCGCTGTAGTCCAGAACGTCATCAACGATTTGGAAGGCAAGTCCGATTTGCATTCCATAATCATAGAGAGCCTTGGTCTGATTGACTGGCAGTCCGGCTAAAACTCCTCCCATCCGCGTAGCGGCTGCAAAGAGGCAAGCTGTTTTGTGGGTGATGATTTCTAAGTATTCCTGTTCACTGGCATTGTTGAATGAACGTGTTAACTGTAAAAGTTCACCGCGAGCCATCCTAGTGGTGGTGTCTGACATCAGCTTGAGTAGTTCTAAATCCCCCAGACTGGTCAGTTGATGGAAAGCCATGGAGAGTAGATAGTCGCCTGTCAAAACACTTGCTTCATTTCCCCAAATGGTACGGGCAGCTGCCTGTTGACGACGCAGATCCGCTTGATCTACCACATCATCATGGAGCAATGTGGCGGTGTGTAGATATTCAACAACCTGAGCAGCAACCAGTAAATCCTCAGAATGTGCAGAACCCAAAGCTCCACTGAGAAATATAAGCGCTGGGCGAAGTCGTTTGCCTCCAGAACTGAGAATGTGTTCTGCAACAAAGGTTAGCAAGGGAATATCGCTGCGAACTCCCGAGAGGATCTGATTTTCCAGTTGCTGGAGCTGCGGTTTCCACTCAGTGAGTAGTTCGCTTAGATTTTTTGCTGGCACAATAGGACTGAGACGTTGAGCGTAAGCCATAAATGAAATCGATGGATGCAGATACTGTAGTGCAGATTGACCGAAGCACTCTGGCAAAATCTAACGGAACCTGCTTTGATTTAGCAGCGTTTTATCCATTGGAAATGATTAAAAAAAGCAAATGATTCTCAATAGATAAATCATTTTTGAATCCTAACAAAAGACTTTGTAGCGTCAAGCTTCGCTTGCTGACATTTGTTCCAAAAGACCTTCAAGCGTTTGTTTTCGCAAGAAAAACCAAGTACCTGTCTAAGGTTTTTTTGTCATGCCTTTCACACACGTTGCCCAAATTCTGACGACTGACTTCGGAGTTGTCTCTGAGAAGCTAGAGCAACTACAGGCAGAGATGCCTGCAAGCATCCGTTGGGAAGATTGGAAGAATGCTGCCATCAAGCAAAAGCTCACAACGGAGACGGTGTTGCAACAGGCACTAGCACGTTACTACGAGCTAGAATATCGCGATGATTTTGATGTTCCCCAGCTACCAGAAGGTTTCACGGATAAAGTTTCTATCCGGCATCTCAAAAATTTTGTTTTTTGCCCTTTTGCCTATGCCGATGGAATTTGGCAAGTAGCTCTTGAAAATCCTGCCCGTACAGATCTACTAGATGATCTGTGTCGCACTTGGGGACTACGTTATCAACCAGTCATCTCCCACCATCAGGCAATCATCGACCTGATCAATCAGGTTTATGACAGTACTTCTGCCGCTACTGAAGAGGCTGTGGATAATTTAGATGACCAAGAGAATTTTGAGAGCATTATGGGTGTGGAAGAGCCAGAAGACCTGCTGGAAGCCAACGATGAGGAGCCAATCAAACGACTAGTCAATAGCTTGCTCTGGCAAGCGGCAAAAGATGAGGCGAGTGATGTGCACATTGATCCCTCTCCAAAGTCAACAGTCGTTCGCTACCGAATTGACGGTGTTTTGCACCAGGTGACCACCCTGCCACAGCAAGTTCATGTGACGGTCGTGAACCGCGTTAAAGTCATGTCCCGGCTCGATATCGCTCAAAAAGGTTTGCCACAGGACGGTCGAACAATGGTTTTGATTGCGGGTAAGAAGATCGATATCCGGGTTTCCACGATCCCAACAGTACATGGTGAAAAAATCGTGATGCGATTGCTCTATCAAAGTAGTAAACTGATGCGCCTGAATGAGTTGGGGTTGAGTGATAATATCCTCAAACCGTTCCGTTCGATGATTCAAAAGGCTGGTGGAATCGTGCTAGTGACTGGGCCAACTGGAAGCGGAAAGACAACAACACTCTATGCATCGCTCGGAGAAATTGATAGCCAGGCACGTAACGTAATTACTATTGAAGATCCGGTCGAATACAAGATTCCAAGTTATAGCCAGATTGAGGTCAACTCGCGTTTGGGTCTTACCTTCGCACGTGCGCTTCGCTCAGTGTTACGACAAGATCCTGATGTTGTAATGGTAGGCGAGATGCGAGATACAGAAACTGCTCAGATTGCAATCCAGGCTGCTCTGACGGGACACCTAGTTTTCAGCACTGTCCACACCAGTAGCGCCCCTGCAACAATTACTCGTTTGATTGATATGGGCGTAGAGCCCTTCTTGGTCTCTTCGACTATCATTGGAGTATTGGCACAGCGCCTGGTACGTCAGATTTGTTCTTCCTGCAAAGAACCTTATGAACCTCATCCAGAGCAGTTGTGTGAACTAGGTCTTGGTACCAGCCAATTCAATGTGACATTCTACCGAGGTCGAGGGTGCCCAGCTTGCCGAGAAACAGGTTATCAAGGACGATTGGGCCTTCATGAATTGCTGATCATGGGCGATTCCATTAAGGACGCGATCCTGAAGAGCAGTGATGCAAACGAGATCAAGCGAGCTGCGTTGCGCCACGGTTTGATCACACTGCGAATGGATGGAATCCAGAAAATTCGCGCAGGGTTGACCACGCTGGAAGAAGTTCTTAGTATCACGGTTGAGGATCAAGCTATCGAAAACCTGCTTCCTGAATCACCATCCATCCCAGCCGGTTCTTTTCCAGCCTGACTGAAGCTACAGCGGAGAACATGCCATGGGAGAAGTTCTGGTTCTAAACGCTGATGTCCAGCCCTATCGCTGGAACCCACTCAGCGTGGTGAGCTGGAAGTGGGGTATCAAGTCCTACTATCTTGGCAAGATTGATGTGCTGGAATGGTATGCTCACGAATGCCGTTCTCCTTCAACACGTATCAAGATTCCCAGCGTGGTGATTCTACATGAATACCATCGGGCCCGACTCCGCGTTAACTTCACCAAACGCAATATTTTTATTCGGGATCTGTATCGTTGTCAGTATTGTGGGAAGGCCTTTCCTATGATTGAACTGACCTGTGACCATGTGCTGCCTCGAAGCCGTGGAGGTCAAAATTCTTGGGAGAATATCGTCACTTGTTGCCGGGGATGCAATCGCCGTAAGGGACAGCGAACTGATATCCGACCACTGCGTGAGCCGAGAGAACTTGACTACTGGGAGATGGTGCATGCCGTAAGGCAAATGCAAATTACGGTACCAGATCCCCGGTGGCAACAGTACCTCCAGTGGCCAGGTGAACTCGTACAAATCCGCTGTCCACATTTCCTCTGAATTTCCTCTCAATTACCGCTAAAGTCTCTGCCTTCTCTGCCGATAACTCTATCAAGTCTCTTCTCATTTATATTTAGATGAGAAAAAACTAAAGAAATTCGGCCTTCTGCCGATATTGTTATTTAAGAAAGTACTCTGGAATGGATCGCCTGCTTGAGATGTCCCGAAAAAGCTGTATTCCCATCAGCTTGAGGAGAAATCTTCAGCAGGAAGGTAGGTTGAAAATACCAAAAACTGTCTTCGTTCTTTGAACTAACATGCCAAGGCAAGCTTGAGCAAGATCTCAGCTGCCGAAACGTGCTGGCAGAGTTTCCTGCCGGTACCCGGGATGACCCCGCTTCTTGACGGAACCAACATCGCTTCTTGAAGCTCGTTTGGCTCAAAGCAAACGCTATCCGTCTCTGCGATGCTGAACTAAATTGGTTCACCGCGTCCTGCTTACCGAATGGCTCTGGCACGGACACTCGCAGCTACTTTGTTATAAAATGCAATAGCTAGATCTTTCTGTGCTAAAAGCCAAAAGGCCTCGGTACAGATAGCTTTGATCCGCTTACAGCAACAAAGTAATGTTAGTGGTTTTTGCTTTTGTAGCTAAAAAGCATTGATACACTAAATTCTGTCCTGAAGCATTTTAAAAAAAGTGACGCACAGCTTGGCTAGTTAGTTTGTATTTGTGGAGTACATCAGTTTCTGTAGAAGCAGATCTCATCAAAGTGGTCAAGCCACTAAAAAAACACTTAACCGAGTTTCATCCTGGTCGGCATAAAATCACGCTATAAGTTTGCAAGGCTATCCAGTACGAGATAGCTCTGTCTGCTGAATGGGAGGCTGTTTCTAATATTTTGCAGTCTCGCTTTGAGCAGAATTTTTCCACTTTTTCGGAAAAGCTGTAAAGTTCGTTATACACACTTTGGAGAACTGTGGGTGCTCAGATGGTAATCTGGGAAATTGCCATCTGAGCACAGTGTCTTATCTGTGTGGAGAATATTTATGTGCTTGATCGAAGGCAATACCTCTTGCGATTCATTCCAGAGTAGTTTGAGGGTTCTTCGATTATTTAAATAGAGAAAGTAAAGCTATTTGAGGCTTACTTCTGTCTGATGGCAGACAACACAATGTTGTGTTTGCCGGACGATGGAATTCATTAGGCTCGCTTCAATGCGTATGGGGATTGTT
>DPLM01000003.1 GCA_003541985.1 Deltaproteobacteria bacterium
CGCCTGGTAGATGGCCATAATTGGCCCCAGACCCATTGAGACAGTTGGAAATTGCCAGAATTCTGGCATCAACCAAGGGTGTGGGTAAGACGAAACACCACTACCTCCAGCTTCTTGTCGGAAATTCAGCAAATGGTCTTCACTGAGTCGTCCTTCCAAAAAAGCTCTGGAATAAACTCCAGGGGCGGAGTGCCCTTGGAAATAAACGAGATCGCCACCATGAGCATCGTGACGTGCGTGCCAGAAGTGGTTAAAGCCAACTTCGTAGAGTAATGCAGAAGAGGCATAGCTAGCAATGTGTCCACCAAGTTCAGAGCTCTTTTTATTTGCCTTGAGGACCATCGCCATTGCATTCCAGCGTACAAATGCCTGCAGACGTTCCTCCACGTCCGGATTGCCTTCTGGTCTAGCTTCCAATTCTGTAGGGATTGTGTTTTGGTAAGGCGTGTATGCAGAATAAGGAGTATCGACGCCAGCTATTTGCGCCTGATCAATCAGTCGACGCATTATATATTGAGCCCGCTCCCTGCCTTCGTGGGCAATTACAGCTTCTAAGGCCTCTTGCCACTCTTGCGTTTCTTGTGGATCAATGTCGTGGACCGTTGTATTCATTGCGTTTCCTTCATGTTCTCAGGGCGATAGTTGATGCTGAAGAAACTCTCAGCCAGAGGCAAAGCAAAGCGCTTAAGTTATATGTCAATGTTACTATAATCAAGAGTTGGTAACCTACCGCTTCACCAAAAATCATGCTTATTTAAAACTCTGCCAAAGTATAGGAAGCAACCTGACTCTATCAACTTCCTCAGAATCAGTTTCCATTGGGAATTTCAGTTGCGAGTCTTTGAATCAAAATTCAAAAGAAATCATGGTCAATTTTCTGAGCAATTATATAGCCAGGACTCAATGAGTCTTTAGCCTGAGCATTGCAAACCCTAACGAATTATGTGAATGTGGGGAGGTCTTGCCAACGCATCCTTCGAAAATTTATGGATTTAGAAAAAATCTTAGCTCTTACAAAAAATTTAAGCGTACTGGTCGTAGAAGACGAATTAGCGTTGCGAGAGTCTTTTCAGTTTTTACTACAGAACCTGTTTGCAGAAGTCGATACTGCAGAAGATGGTCAGGAAGCTCTTAGCAAAATAGATGAGCGAGATTACGATATCGTCTTGACAGACCTGAGCATGCCTCGCATGAGTGGGCTGAGGTTGGTTGATCACATTCGTAAAAAATCACATTCTCAGATCGTGATTGCAATCAGCGCACATGACGATAAAGAATTTGCAGAAGCACTCGCTCCTTACAATGTGAAACTACTCACCAAGCCCCTCGAAATGGATGAATTGTTTGAAACGTTGGTCCCACTTTGTGAACAACTGCGATAATCCTCACACAAACTCCCCGTCACTTTCGATCAGAGTCGCAACAAGATTTTTTGGATTTCATTGAGTACTGATTTTTGAGTCACACATTCATGTAAAGGCAGATTTTGCTGGCGACAAAATTGGTGAATCTGTTTTCGATGCGACTCAAAGTTCTCAAGATATCGAGACCAATCGGCAGGCTGCATTTGCCTTTTTCGCTCAGGGCTTTCGAGATGCTGCAGATAGTCAAGATGTCCTCCTTTCCCCAATTCCAACGGATCTAAAACTCGCAGGCACTGACACTCTCGCCCAACAAGGCGAAGTGCGGTCAACCAACTTTCCCACTGCGAACGAGGTCTCAACAAATCTGAAATCAGGTAGACATGATCGAAAGAAAGAGGCCGTAGGGTGGGTAGTTGAGGAACCTCATTGGGAATTGGATTTTCCAGCCGTTCGAGAGCATGGAAAAAAGCTCTTCGAGTGGAACGAGGAGGAGAAACAGGGGTACCATCCAAAAGTTGAAAGCCAAAGCGGTCACCCTGGCGCTGGAGTGTAAACAACAGACCAAAAGCTAGCAACTGCGCTGCTCGCAATTTACTGAATTCTGCATCTGGGGATTGCAACTGCATCGAAGGCGAAGTATCCAACAGGATCAGCGCTGTTGCCGGACTGTGAGTATCACGCTGCTTGATAAAGTGTCGCTGAGTACGGCCCAGAAGTTTCCAGTCCAATTCTCGCAGGTCGTCCCCTGATCGATACTCACGATAACCAGCAAATTCAAGGCTTCGGCCACGGTGATGAAGCTCGTGCCGACCCAACATTGATGAGGCTCGGGAGGGCTTGAGGCATAATTCTAGTTGCTTGAGTTGCGCAAGAAGGCTAGGGTCCATCAGTTACTCCTTTTAAAGATAAAATCAGAATAGACGGCCTAGCTGCCAATTACCACGATCAACAAAAAGCAGCATGAAATCTTACTCTTTCCAAATCAGCGTTGCAACGCAAACAGACGAAGCAGAAATCCTCGCTTTAAATGAAGCTGCCGTACCCCATGTTAGCTCACTAACAACATCCAAGCTTGCTTTGCTACGAGAACAATCGATCTACACAGGTATTGCCCGTAGCTTAACGGGTGAAATGGCTGGTTTTATTCTGGTACTCGATGAAACTGCAAACTACGACAGTGTCAACTTTGGCTGGTTTCACAAACGCTACGCCCACTTCGCCTATGTGGATCGCATCGCCATTGCTTCAAGTTTTCAACGCCAAGGCATTGGTCGCCAACTCTATGCTTCCGTGAATAAATTGGTCCAGAGACGGTACCCAACGCTAGCCTGTGAGGTCAACCTACGCCCACCAAATCTGATCTCAGAGACGTTTCATGCACAACTTGGCTTTGTGGAAGTTGGAAAGCAAGATACCGAGGATGGAGCAAAGCGCGTAGTGATGCTGACTCATGACGTCGAAGCTCAATTAACCAAACCTTCCGAGAGAGACGATGGAAAACAAAACCGTCAATCGCAGTGATTTTGACCACTTCATGGTACCCAACTATGCCCCTATGTCCTTCATTCCTGTGCGTGGGGAGGGCTCAAGGATCTGGGACCAACAAGGACAAGAACGTATTGATCTGACCGGAGGGATTGCAGTGACTTCCCTCGGACATTGCCATCCAGCCCTGGTCAAGGCACTTCAGGAACAAGCTCAAAAACTCTGGCACATCTCGAACATCTACACAAATGAACCTGCATTACGTTTGGCTCGAAAACTCTGTGAAGCGACCTTTGCCGAACGGGTGTTTTTTGCCAACTCTGGAGCAGAAGCCAATGAAGCCTGCCTCAAGCTCGTGCGCCGCTATGCCCACAATACAGTCGGGGCTGACAAAGATGAAATCATCGCAACCTTCAACGGATTTCACGGGCGTACCCTCTTCACCGTCAGTGTTGGTGGTCAACCGAAGTATGCAGAAGGCTTTGGCCCAAAACCAGAAGGCATCAACCATGTGCCCTACAATGACAGTGATGCCCTGAGAACCGCTGTTTCTGAAAAAACCTGCGCAATCATGGTGGAACCAATCCAAGGAGAAGGTGGTGTCCTACCTGCCAAACAAGAATTTCTGCAAGCAGCCCGGGATCTTTGTGACCAGTGCGGAGCCCTACTAATTTTTGATGAGGTACAGAGCGGCATGGGACGCAGTGGTCATCTATTCGCCTACCAGCATTATGGAGTCACTCCAGATGTTCTCTCCAGCGCCAAAAGTTTGGGAGGGGGATTCCCCATCGGGGCGATGCTAACTACTGCGAAAGTAGCTGAACACTTCAGCGTAGGAACGCACGGTACTACCTACGGGGGCAATCTACTAGCAAGTGTAGTGGCTGAGGCAGTCCTTGATGTGGTAAATCAGCATGATGTCCTCGAGGGAATCAAGCAACGGCAGGAGTGGTTTGAAAGTCGTTTGAAACAGATTGGGGAGCGATATGGAATCTTCAAAGAGATCCGTGGACTGGGCCTGTTACTTGGTTGTGTGATGAGTGACAGTTGGGCAGGTAAGGCAGGAGAAGTCATGAAAGCTGCCCACGACGAGGGTGTGATGGTCTTGGTGGCCGGCCTCGATGTACTGCGCTTAGCCCCAAGCCTAGTTATTACAGAAAAAGAGGTGAAGCAGGGACTTGATTCATTGGAGAAAGCTATTAGCAAATTAGCCAGCCAATCCAAAGCTGCCTAAGCCCAGAAATGAGAACAGATCTTGACAACAAGAGGCCTATCTTAGCATTTCGAACCGGGATTCCGCCAAGCTTTTGTGAGCCTATTCTTAAAAACTGTCGATTCGTTTCTGAGTTTATTGAAGGCAGTTAGAAAGTCATTCATGAAAGAATTATCTCCTACACTTCAGGAAACTATTGAGAATAGCCCCTTTCTTCTTCATCCACTGCGCTACGCAGTGCTCAAGGTAGCAAAATGCCCCAACCCCAAACCTCATTTTCTCGTCACTCATGAGACTGAAGAAGTAAGTGTGATCACCACAGAGGAGAAGCTTGACATGCTGACTTCCCAAATTTTACAGCAGCAGCGTTGGTTCCGCTTGCTGGAATTCAGGATGTCCACTCCATTCGAAACACCTGGTTTCCTAGCAGCCATTGCATCAAAGTTGGCAGGCTGTCAACTCAACATTTTGCTAGTATCCACCTTTTCTAAAGATTGGTTGCTACTGCGAGAGGAAGACTTGGAGGCCGGACTCAACAGTCTAAATGAGTTGGGATTTCAACAAGTCTTTAGCTAAGCCCTCTAATTATTACTTTTTTGAAATACTACTCACCAAATCTTTCTCACTGGAGTCCATGATGTCACGGGCTTTTGTTAAGGAACCCGATGGTGACGAAGTCGCTGATGATCTCCCAGAACGCAAAATCAGCCCACATCCGAATTATGTGACTCCCTGTGGCCATCAACTCCTACAGGAACAACTTCAGCGAGCGGAGGCAGAACGAAAGCTGTTGCAAGGCAAAGAGGAGATGTCCACTAAGCAAGCTCTTGCTCGTGTCGAAAGAGAGCTGCGTTATCTTCGGAAACGAGTTATGCAGGCAATATTGGTGATCCCACCAGAAAATGCTTCAGAGCAAGTATGCTTTGGGATGTGGGTTAAGGCGCAGGAGGGTAAAACAATTCGCAAGTTTCAGATTGTTGGAGAAGATGAGGCGCTGCACAATCCACAACTGATTAGTTGGGTCTCACCACTAGCCAAGGCCGTATTGGGAGCTGATGTTGGTGATCTGGTCCAGTGGCAAAAACCTAGTGGGAATGTGGAGCTAGAAATTCTCTCGATTAGCTATATCCCCATGATTTAATTGAATTTAGCCTCGTTTCCAAAAAGCTTTAATCTCTAAGTGAGTGAGTACATTCAAGCGATCTCTACCTCAAAATTCCACTTCTCCGCGGCGAATTAGATCTATATAATTGAATTAAACTTCTCAGCATTCTGCTGTGAGTTTGCTAGCAGATCAAAATGAGACTTTAATAAAACAGGTTTTTTCGATAGAGCCAAGAGGCTGGATATGTCACCACTCAGCACTCCGGATAGGGTAATGGATTGCTTGAAGGGAAGCTTGACTTCAAATGCCTGTGGTGAGATATGTCAGCAATTTTCGACCTTTGTGCAGGAAGTTATTCTGTTACCGTTTATCTGAACAACTGACGAATTTGAGGCATGTATGATCAAGCATACTGGTGGTTGCTACTGTAAGAATATTACTTACTCATCTGAATATGATCCAATGCTAGTCTTTAACTGTCACTGTCTCACCTGCAAAAAAATATCAGGGGAAGCTATAAGTACAGCAGTGACTTTTTATGAGTCAGAAGTTGAATTTTCTGGGGATATGCAAATATTCGAATATAAGGGAGGAAGCGGGAAATCTGTATATAAGCACTTTTGTGAAAATTGTGGTTGCAGGCTGATAACTAAAGTGGATCTTATTGAGGGATTCATCTACATTCCTATAGGTACTTTTGATGATTGGAATTCCTTCAAACCAAAGGTTGAACTTTGGAATGAATTTAAATCTGATTGGGTAGGAGAGTTTGACTGTGTATCAACAATCTTTGAAGACAACGGAACATTGGATAGAATTCAAATTTGTCTAGAAAATCTAGATCAACGTGAATAAGAGATTTCTGAATTCCTAAGACAACTAACTAATGCAAGAGTCTCTCAATAAGCAGAGACTTCTTGATGAGACTCAGATACCTGCAGAAAATTTTTAAACCACCGAACACAGCCACCAGCCCCTTGAAATAGGCTAGGGATTTCATGGCTCACTCATTCGTAGTCTTCCCAGTTCCA
>DPLM01000225.1 GCA_003541985.1 Deltaproteobacteria bacterium
AATGCAGTCGGTGGTGTTGTAATCGACTCTGGAACCTTTCCTTGGCTTGATAATGAGAAGTTTCCAAGCCTGAGTCAACCAGTAACGGAGTACAATGGGATCACCTTCGCTGAAACATTTGGCAATGACTTGGCCTACACACTCTACAGCCATGCGGTTAGTTTGCGCGATCTTGGCTCAACCATGTCTCCCTTTCATGCCTGGTTGACCCTGAACGGGGTAGAGACCTTAGCTTTGCGGATGGAACGGCATTGCGAGAATGCACAGCGGGTCGCAGAGTTTCTGCATGGTCATCCCCAAGTAGATTGGGTCTCTTATGCGGGCTTACCAGACAATTCTTTCTATCCTTTGGCTTCAAAATATCTTGAAGAAGGAGCCGGTTCGGTTTTCACTTTTGGCATCAAGGGAGGCTATGAGGCGGGTGTGAAGCTGGTGGAGTTGGTAGAACTGCATAGCCACGTGGCAAACATCGGCGATACTCGATCCCTGATTATCCACCCGGCATCGACTACACACCGACAATTGACGGATGAGCAGCGAGTGGCTGCAGGAGCTGGTCCGGAAGTGATTCGCCTCTCAGTCGGGCTGGAGCAGGTCGAGGACATTATCAACGATCTTGATCAAGCCTTTCAACTTCTCTGATAGTGAAAACTACTTGCATTAACGATAGATGTCTCCTCCCTTCATTGCTTCAACAGCGACGCTCCTCAAAACTGAATCATCTCATGAAGCTCAAAGTCCCTGACTTTCCGCCGCCTTAAGATGCAGAACAGCGCAAGGCCATCCCACCAGTGGTTTGTTATCCAGTGAACCAACTCAAGGTGGCTCCCTTGGATCTGTACTTCCGAGTGCGCAAAAAACTTTGAATTAGAGGAGTCTTTGGAGGTGCTTCCAAGGGGAGTTCGAAATTCCAGCTGGTCACTTCTTTTGGATTATTCTGAGAAGGACCGCAAGTCGGAGATCTCATTCTCTAGCAGGCAGAGAATCTGAAGGAACGTTTTTATAGCGGTAAAACACGAGCACTGAACGCATCTCTCGACAGGAGATCAACTCTGGTCATGATTCCCCTACTTGCGCCAACTGGCAACGATCACCGCTAAAACCTTGGACTAGTGTGGCCTTAACGAGTTTGGAGACGGTGTACACGATGTGATCGGGACTCGCTGCGATCTCTGCACCTCATTTCTGTTGAACCAGGTCCAAGATTATCACTGCTACCATTCCAACCTAATTCGTAGCTTGGCCCAAGAGACAGGTCTCCTTAAAGCTGAGATAGAGGCTGATATACATGATGTACTCAAGTCTTCATGTGCATAGGTTTTCTGCGGGATACTCACCAGTATTTTATGAAGGCCAGCCCAGTCCGCTCGGGAGACTATCTGGAATTCTTTGCAGAAGTGAATCTGCTGGGGCTTTCTCTGCTTGCCGGGCAGGTAATTGTGGTGGTGAACATTCCAGTGACTTATCTGTTTGCGATCCACTACGATCGGAGCACTGCCGCCCCACGAATGACGAATTGACAAAAGCTAATTGGTACTCCTCATTCATCAATGTGTAAGATCGCTCTCAAAGAATGGAGTACTAAAAAAATCTGCCAATCTGTCGGGTAAAGCGTATGTGGTTTGCATCTTTGCCTAAATATGAAATAAATTTATGTTTGATATGTTAATCACAATAAAAATATTGTCTAAGGAGTAGATATGGCGGTTGGCAAACTAACGGGTCCCAAAAAGGCGGCGATCCTACTGCTAGCCTTGGGCGAAGAAGGGGCTGCCGATGTTATGAAGAACCTCGAAGAAGCTGAGATTCAGCAGGTTGGCTACTACATGACTCGATTCAATGACATCTCGTCTGAGGAATTGGACCAGGTTCTTGAAGAGTTCTATCGACAGTCCGTGATGAGTGATGGAGGAGGAGACCTAATGGCTTCTCCAGACTTTATCAAGAATGCCCTGAGCAAAGCATTGGGTCCGGACAAAGCGAAAGAACTTGGTGCATCGATGAGTGCTCAGACCGAAGATATGGGTCTTGAAGCTCTCAAGTACATTGATCCCGTGATGATTTCCAACTACATCCGAACAGAGCATCCGCAGACCATTGCTCTGATTATTTCCTACCTCACAGATGTTGACCAGGCTGCCACTGTCCTGAGATCACTTCCCGAAAATTTACAGGCTGATGTTGTTTACCGAATCGCCTCTTTGGATAGTATTCCTCCAGGGGTAGTCAATGAACTCAACGAAGTGTTAACGGACGAAATGAAACAAGCAGGTAGCATGGTGACCAAAGTCGGTGGAGTTGCGCCAGTGGCTGAAATTCTCAACGCGATTGACAAGGCCTCTGAAACAAGGATCCTCTCAACAATCGAAGAATCGAATCCTGACTTGGCCGAACAGATTCGTGAATTGATGTTCACCTTCGAAGATCTGACGCTGATTGATAGCAAGCAGATGCAGACAGTTCTGAAGGATGTGGACAAAGCAGATTTAGCGATGGCCTTGAAGACCGCAAGTGATGCAGTCAAGGAACTGATCCTTAGCTCAATGTCCACAAGGGCAGCAGAGATGCTCAACGATGATTTGGAGAACATGGGACCAGTCAAAGTTGCAGATGTAGAAGGTGCTCAACAGAAGATCATCAAGGTTGTCAAGAAGCTTGAAGAGGAAGGCAAACTCATCATGGCTGGAGCCGGCGATGACGTCGTCTAAGCCACGTCCAACTCTGCTGGGTGGGATTGCTGAATCTCACCTGTTCCTACCGGCTATTTTCTGCCTCTATTCTAGCACGTGTCCCCCTGTACTAGCTACAAAGCTTCAATTCTTCCAGTGCTGCATTCGGTAGTTTGCCAAAAGCTAAGTACTGTTCTGTGACGGAAACACCCAGCTCTTTTCGAACTCGTTGGATTAGCTTCATTTCCTTGGCAGAGATATTGTTCTCATCAATTGTAGCTGAAGCAGCTCCAGCGGCTATAGCGGCGGCCCACATCTAGGCACAAGCCCGATGGTGTGTCTCTAAAATACTATTTTTTAAGACAGCAATAGCGGATTCATAAAATTCATTGTGCTGGCTCGTTACTTTCCACTTACGGTGGTAGAGCGTCCATTGAGGATCACTAAATCTGCTCGTGTTGCTTTAGTAGCCATTTGACCTTCCCATCAACTTCTAAACGGGCCTTCGCAGGCAGGTTATCAGATTCCTGGACGAGATCTACCAGTACTATCAAGGTTTCAATTTCACTCAGTTTGATCATGAGCCCCATTTTTGGTTGAAAGGGACAAGGCTAAAGTTAGCATGGTGAACTGAGTCAACCTAACCCAGGCTTTTTTTAATATAATCAATATGGCAAGCCTAGATTCCGCTGTCATTTAAATATGAATCCTTGCACCACTTCTCTAATAGAGTATCTTTCGGTTAGCCATTTTTGGATCGTACCAGTTGCTAAATAAAATTATTTTGGTCTTGATCGCAAATCAGAACCCATTTCAGGAATTCCTATGCCCAATCCACTTGAAATCCATACTCTAGGGGCCAGCGGCCTCGGTGTGTCTCGACTTTCTCTAGGTACGGCTCCTTTGGGCAATCTGTTAATGCAAGTCACTGAAGAAGAAGCACTGCTTACAATTGAGGCAGCAATGAGCTCAGGCATTAATTACCTGGATACAGCTCCTTTCTATGGATATGGTCTCTCTGAAGAACGGATTGGTCGTTGCCTGCCGAAATTGTCCAAGCGTCCACTGATTTCTACTAAAGTTGGTCGGCTACTTCGTCCGGGTGTTCGTGAAGGCAATGAATTTTACGGAAACAAACAGCCGTTTTATCTGGCTAATCTAGACAAACGCTTCATTTTTGATTTCTCTTACGACGGAGTGCTACGGTCCCACGAAGAGAGCCTTCAGCGTCTTGGAGTAGATGCAGTCGACATTCTGCATATCCATGATCCTGACGATGACGAACACTTTACTGATGCGGTGCAGGGAGCCTATCGGGCCCTGAATCGTTTGCGTGAAGAGGGTAGTATCAAAGCTGTTTCAGCTGGAATGAATCAATGGGAGATGCTGTCCGATTTCCTTGATCATGGGAGATTTGACTGCTTTTTACTTGCAGGACGCTATACCTTGCTGGATCAAAGTTCGCTGGCTGAATTTCTACCCAAGTGTCTGAAGCATGGGACCTCAATTGTGATTGGAGGTGTCTACAACAGTGGAATTTTGGCCAACCCTGTACGTGGAACCACCTACAACTACGTGGAAGCGCCCCAGGGCTTGATTGATCGTGCCTTGGCGATGGAAGTGATTTGCCAACGATATGGTGTGCCTTTAAAGGCTGCTGCCCTACAATTCCCACTTGGTCACCCGGCAGTTGCCACGGTATTGACTGGTGTACGAAATCGTGCGGAGTGGCAGGAAAATCTACAGTTGTTTGAGTTGGAAATTCCCCGCGATCTTTGGTTGGAACTTCGAGATAGAGGCATGATTGGTCCTGCAGTTCCCCTGCCGGGGGACTGATTCGATACCAGATGCAAGAGTCAGCTTGGTATCTTGGCTCTCAATCGACTACGCCAGCTGATGAATCCAATGTAATAATCTTTAGAATTCAACATAAAAATGACTGGGAGACAAAATGACGATTCGTATTGAATACTGCAGGGTTTGAAACTACCAACCCCGAGCAGCCAGGTTGGCTGCCATATTGAAGAAACAGTTGCAACTAGAGACGCAACTGATAGTTGGCGGAAGAGGGGCTTTTGAGATCTTCAATGAAGATCAGTTGCTTTTCTCAAAGTTGAATGAGTGTAGGTTCCCAGAGGAACAAGAGATTGTGGACTTGTTGAGATAGTTTCGTGATTGGCTCCCACTGTGAGGAGCCAACGTAGGATGTGTTGTTTTGGATGACGGAAGAGGGAGCTTTCGGTGATGTGTTTCCAACTGCTCAAGCAACATTGATATAGTCAGAGAAACGTTGTCCACCGAAGGCTGTCATTTCTAGATTAGCTTCTCGCAAATCTGCATCGCGAAAATCAGCTCCAAACAAATCGGCCTCCTGCAGGTCAGCTCCCCGTAGGTCAGCTCCCCGTAGGTCAGCTTGGGCTAGTTTGCTTCGGCGCAGGTCAGCTCCCTGCAGGTCAGCCCCTCGTAGGTCAGCCCCCTCCAGATTAGCCCCATATAGATCTGCTCCTGCCAAACGTGCTTCACTCAGTTTGGCTCTGCTTAGATTTGCTGTCGTCAGCTTTGCGTCTACTAGATTAGAACTCCTTAAGTCTGCTCCTTCCAGCGTGCCATAACGCAGATCGGCTCCCAACAGATCTAAGCCGCTCAATAAAGCGCCAGACAAGCGGCAGATAGGGCTCGACTTAGTTTCTGTCAGTTGCTGAAAGTGAAGCGGATTATAGTTAGCCATTTTTTATTTCTCCAAGTGTTGTGTGCAATGTGAAACCAAATTTTTTGCCATGATCTTAAAGTTTCATTAATGTTACATAAAATTATTTAAAAAATCAATAATGAATTATATATTTTTATTAATTACTGATTTAATTTATAAAAAAATAATATAATTTTTATTAATTTATAAAAATATCAATAAAAGACAAAAAATAACATAGAAATTCCTCAGTCGTATTGAACAAAAATCAGGGATGTATTTGGTGCAGAAAGTGGTGGATTTGTCAGAAAGTCATATTCTGTTCTTGTCATAGCAGAAGTGATACAGAGAAATTGTTGTTCTGAGTCAAGAAAATAATCTTGTTTTGTGTTCAATTTGTGACTTTTTGTGTTATATCTGCTAAACATTTTTATAAATCATAAAACTCTACAGCATCATTGCACTTCATGCACAGGTAGGAGGCATGGAAGAAAATTTTGATCCCGCTCATTTGCGGCAATTGCGTGAGACAAGCGCTTGTCCGGAAGGTCAACTGTCTGGTGTGGATCTGCAAGGAGTTGAATTGAATGGGGCAGATCTGATTGATGCAGATTTGAGTTATGCCAACTTGAGCCGAGCCGATCTGAGTTATGCAGATCTCCGTAGGGTAAATCTGATTGGGGCCAAGATGGAAAAAGTCAATTTGGAAGGAGCCCAGCTGGAAGGAGCCAACTTGAGTGGAGCTCATCTTTGGGAAGCCAATCTGGATTTTACAACGATGCAGGGAGCACAACTTCAGGGAGCCGATCTAGAGGATGTAGATCTGAACGAAGCCGACATGCGTGGGGTAAATCTGGAGAGAGCGGAGCTACAGAGCTCTGTAATGATGAACGTAAACCTTGAAAAAGCTAACCTCAGCTACGCAGATTTACGTCGAGCTGAGTTACGAGGAGCTAACCTGAGAGAAGCTGTATGTTATCGAGTAGACCTACGGGAAGCGGATCTGGATGGTGCTGACTTACAAGGAGCAGAAATGAACTTTGCACTGATGCTTGGCTCGCGGCTTTGCAATACCGTGATGCCAGACGGTCGTATTGAATATGGTGGATGCCATTGAATCCCACAAAGAATATAAGAATCTCTCTCCTGTTACTCTCATCCGTAGACTGAAAGAAGCAGACTTTAATCAATGGTTGGCACTCTACGATGTTTATGCTGAACACAATCGAGTTGCTCTCACTGAAATGGGTATTCAAACCACTTGGGGTTAGCTGATGGATTGATCACAACTACTTCAAGGTCTAGTCGCTGTGTAATAAGCTGCGCTAGTTGATAGGGCTCATTTCCAGACGATGCCTAGTCCTTTGGGTTGTCAGAATATCGGCTTTCTGGGTAATTTGGTTGTTCTGCCCGGTACTCGTGATGTTGGGGTGGGCGGGCCAGTTGCTGCTGGATGAACTCCAGCAAATTAGCCTTCCCGAAGGCTAGGGACCTCTACGCTGGATCAC
>DPLM01000252.1 GCA_003541985.1 Deltaproteobacteria bacterium
GCATCTAGGAAGTACTCCAGGTTGTCCCAGAGTTTCTCTTCAGTGAGGCTGTATTCGTTCTCGTAAGGATCCGTAACATCCTCGAGTCGAAACTGGGTCACCAGTGCTCCTCCCCGCGAGGGTAGGTTGGTGGTAGTACGAATCCAGTTGAAGATTGGCATCCACTCGTAGCACCAGACAGGAATTTCCAGTTTTCCCATGTTGCTGATCAACTCGAGCACCTGCTCAATCTCCTGGTCTCGTCCCTCGATGCCGAGCTTGACCTTCTCCATTGGTGGTCGGTTTTCCAAGGCGGCTAGATAGAATCCGGTCTCCTCGTAGCGTTTCTTCTGGGTAGCTAGCTTATCCATACTCCAAGGCAGTCGCTCCTTCGGAACCTCCAGCCCTTCGCTCCAGTCCATTGATCCTACGACATCGTTCACTCCACACTGTTTGACAAGGCGGATCAGGCTCTCCTGGTCGGGCTGAAAAAATTCAGCAATTCGGATCATCTCAACCTCCACTTTTATGAGTTTTTTTCCACTCTTCGAATTCCTGCTGAGCTTCTTCGGTCAGCGGATAGTACTTACGGAGATCTCCACCCTCAGATAGTCTCAGCTTGGAGAAGACCTCCCAATCCTTGTGCGTACCTGCATGAGCAATGATGTCGTCAACGAGTTGTAAGGGGACAACAACAACACCATCATCATCAGCGATAATGATATCTCCCGGGAAAACAAGCCTGCCTCCACAGGCAATCGGACAGTTGACCGAGAAGGGAAAAATGCCGGTCTGAATGTGGTAGTTGGGTGTAAATCCACGAACCCACATGCCTAGTCCGGTCTCCAGTGCCGGTTGGGAGTCACGAACCACTCCATCGACGACAATGCCCTCCCCTCCCTTGCCTTGGAGATAGGTTAGCATCATCTCACCAAAGACCCCACTCTGCATATCTGCACGGGCATCGACAACTACGATATCTCCAGCCTCTGCAAGGTATAGGGCGTGTCGGTGAAGTTGTTTCTCCACTTCCTGGTATTCTGATTTGTCCTCATAGTAATCTTCACGAATTGGCATGAACTGAAGCGTGATCGCTGGACCTCCGATCACTCGTCCTTTCTCTTGGGTCACGGGTCCGACAATGTGAGAATTGCGGATTCCTGCTTTATGTTTGAGTTCAGCACTGAGTGTCGCGCTACCGATCTCCTTCAGTTGTTCGATCTTGACACGTTCAGGTCTCTGAAATCGGACTGGGTGGACTTGGGTTTCCATAAGATCTAGCTCCAAAGGCGGTCGTGGGAGTCCAGAACATTCCAGCTGTCAGTTGATTCAAAGAAGCCACGAAGCTCTGGAGTAAGAGGATTGAGGTGTGCTTGCACCACTTCTTCATTCAATTCGATACCAAGGCCTGGGGCTTCCGGAACCCGAATGTGGCCATCTTCAACAAGGGCCTTGCCTTCAAAAGTCACCAGATCTTCCCACCAAGGAATGTCGACGGAGTGCATTTCCAAGGCAACAAAGTTTTCTGTTGCTGCAGCACAGTGGACGTTTGCCATTGCGACGATGGGAGAGCCAGCTTGGTGCAATACCATCGGCACCCCGTAATCCTGAGCAAGATCACCAATGCGCTTGGTTTCAAGGATACCACCAGAAGTGGCCAGATCTGGATGAACGTAGGAGACACAGTCTTCATCGAGCAGTTTCTTGAATTCCTGGCGCAGATAGATGTCTTCACCGGTACAAACTGGAGTCTCGACTGCGTCCTTGACAGCCTTTAGCTGCTTGGGGAACTGCCAAGGAAGCATGTCTTCATACCAGGCGAAGGTGAAGCGATCCAGCTCACGACCAAGACGAATGCAGCTGTCGAGTCCAATGTGACCAAAGTGGTCAATGGCAATCGGGATTGTGTTGCCCAGCTTTTCGCGGATTACCCGGGCGTATTCGGCCAGATGCTCGATACCTTTCTGAGTAATTTGTGTAGCCGTGAAAGGATGCATCAGGTTAGGATTAGTAGCAACAGCTGGATCCTGAATTAAGGTCCCTTCGATGCCACGCAGTAGGTTGATACCCACATCCATCTTGAGGAATTGGTAGCCCTTGTCGATGCGAGTCTGCATACGAGCCGCCATCTGCTTAGGATCCTGTTCTGAAGGAGTATCGGCATAGACCTTGATCCGGTCACGATACTTTCCACCAGCGAGCATGTAGGAGGGTACTCCGTAGGCCTTTCCAGCCAGATCCATCAGGGCCATCTCTACACCACAGACGCCTCCCCCCTGTCTTCCATGAAAGCCAAACTGCTGGATTTTGCGGAAGATTCGTTCAACGTTGCAGGGGTTTTCTCCAAGTAATCTACTCTTGAGCATCAGTGCGTATCGGACACTGGCGCCATCTCGCACCTCACCTAGTCCAGTGATGCCCTGATTGGTGTAGATCTGCAGCAGAGGCCAACGCCAGTTGTCATGACCCACAATGGTAAAGCGGAGGTCGGTGATTTTCAGTTTGGAAGGCTGTGAATGGGTTTGGATGCTCATATGTTTCCGATGAACAAGAAAAAGAGAATGGAAGTTTAGCTGACCATACCTCGTGCGTTGACGGGGACGGTGGCTTCCAACTGATCCTGCCGAATCAGGTTGACTTGATCAAAAAGGTTGGAGACCAGACAGACATGGTTCGGGATGATCCGAACCTTCTCTCCGATGGCAGGCTTATTCGCACAATCTGTGAGATCGATCGTACCGTGTTCTTCATTGAGGGTCGTGATGATTGCTTCTGGATATTCCACCAGGTGTCCCATTCCTGGTGCATCACAACGATCCGAACCGAGTGACTTGGAGCCAGTATCGACAACAGCTCGGTTCTCGGTGGGGCGACTGACCACGGTTGCTAGAACGGTCAGCGCACAGTCGTCCAATGTTCCAAAACCATAACTGGCCATCATGCGGTCACAGTAGATGTAAGTCCCTGGACGGTGCTCAGTCACAGCCTTGACTTCCGCAGCCTGGTAGTAGTTGGGAGTTCCTCCGCTGGAAATGACCTCTGGAGCCAGACGATTTTCAGTCAGCAGCTTGCGTGCATCTTCCAACCATTGATCAACTTCAGCCACACGATTGCGTGGTGGATAGGTCATCAAACCAAGGAAGTGCAATCCAGGTTGCTCGGCAATGAAACGGGCAAGCTTCAGTGCTTCCTCCGGAGTTTGGACTCCGCAGCGACCTGCACCCGTGTCGCACTCAACCAGCACCCTCAGTTGGCGCTTGGGATTCTGAAACTTGTTGGCATAGCCTTGGGCCACGGTCTCATTGTCAGTGACCACACTCACCTGAATGCTCTCGTGTAGCTTGGCCAGTCGCTCCAACTTGGCTTCTCCTACCAGATTGTAGGTGATCAGGATGTCTTGAATTCCACCCACTGCCATACTCTCAGCTTCTCCAACCTTTTGACAAGTGATTCCACAAGCTCCGAATTCTACCTGTAAATTTGCAAAGCGATGGAGCTTATGGGTTTTGATGTGAGGTCGCAGCGTCAGACCGTGGGTGTCTGCATAACCTTGGACACGCAGCAGATTGGCAGAGACTTTTTCCAGATCGATCAACACGGCAGGGGTGTCGACATCACTCCAGTTGGGCATTGGAAATCCTGGCTGAGAGTTGTTGGAACAGACTGAAGGTAGGGAGCACTAGACAGTGCTTAGTATCCTCTTGATCTCTTATGAACAGTATCATTGAAAAAACTACAGGAGGCGTTGACCCTACATTCTGATGGATGACTTGGAATCCGGAAGCTAGAGAAAAGACTCTAGATTTGCAAGTTTCCCAAGTGCAGCCCTTTCCAAACAAACAGCAATTTGATCGTCAGTAGTCAGTCGAAGAAGCTTACATCTTCTGGAGCCAGATATTGTGCTGCCGCTTCTGGAATCAGGTCAACTCCCATTCCCGGTCGCTCGATTACGTCAATCATGGAATTTTTTACGATGGGATTGGGTAGGCCTTCCACGATCTCGTACCACCAGGGATTATGTCCTGTTGGATATTCAAAGGCAATGAAGTTGGCTGGCAATGTGGCACAGACCTGAATCAGCGCTGCTAGCCCCAGGACACCGTTGCCCGTCCCATGGGGTGCCATCAGGATGCCGTGCAGGTAGGCGTATTCGGCAATCCACTTCAACTCTGCGATTCCACCCACATCTGCTGGATCGGGCCCCACGACATTGACTGCATGACTTTCGATCAGATCCTTGAAGTTCTGGCGCAGATAGATCTGTTCACCTGTATGGATTGGGGTGGAAGTGAAGTGGGTCAGGTCCCGATAGACATCTGCGTTCACGTAGGGAACGTAATCCCCAGTGAGCATGTCCTCCAGCCACATCAGGTTGTAGGGTTCGACCGCTCGGGCAAAGCGTAGCGCATCTGCAGGCATCCATCCGGGACCACAGTCGAGTGCAAGTCCTACTTCATCACCGAGCACTTCTTTCATGGCGGCTACGCAATCGACTAGTAGTGCAAGTCCGCGTTCCGTCAAGGCCCCCTGATCCATTTGTCCGTGGAAGGGACTTTGCGCTGGCTGTCCATAGAAGAAATGATCGAGCTTCTTCATTGGTGAATGGAAGGCGATCCCCTGCTTGACGATATCAAAACCCTCGGGCAGGGATTTCATCCAAAGACAATTCTCCGCCATCGCCTCCGGAGTCCACTCCCCCATCGGTCGACGAATTGAACCATTGTAGGTGCGCACCTGATCCCGGACCTTGCCACCAAGCAATTTATAGACAGGCACTCCGGCAGCTTTTCCCGCAATATCCCAGAGCGCATGTTCAATGATCGAGACCGGTGCACCATAGGGTTTGAATGAACCACGTTGTCGGATTTTAAGCATGCAACGCTCAACATCAGTGGGGTCTTCTCCAATCAGTGTTTCCCGAAACTGCGAGATCCATGGTTTGAGATAGGGCTTGTACTGCTCGGCTTCTCCATACCCAGAAAGACCTTCATCTGTGACAATCCGGACAACGGGGTTTTTGCCAATCAGTGCACACTTTAGGTCTGTGATCTTCATTCTGCTCCTTTTCCCTGAATGCGTTTGGAAAAACTGCTAAAACTAATTTTTTCGATGAGCTTCAACAAATAACCATAAAACCAAGAAAGTCATAAGGATGAATCGTCCAGTTTCAATGATGGTTCGAAGGATCGACTCGCAGTCTACTGTACGATGATTTTTATGATTGTTACTACAGACTAATTAAGTTCTTCGTTCATAGTAGCCATCTGTTGAATTCCCCACAATTTTCAGATTCATCTGCAATTCAGTAAAAAATTGAATGATGCTGGCGAAGCCAAAACTATATAAAGAATCGAACCAAAAATCTTGCAAACGCAGCGGATAAAGAAAATGGTACGCAGATTTGAGAAGATGGGGAGAAAAGCCAAGGTTTGAATTCTTGTCAATTTTTTGGGAACAACGTAAACACGCAGTTAACTCATCACTCCTCAGTCTTCCTCACAGTGGATCTGGAGCGAGACGGCAAACAGTTTGGCCACATCAATATCCCACAGTCACCGAACAATGACGTTTGGGGAATTCAACAGGTGCCGATTGCTGTGATCAAAAATGGTAGCGGCCCTACCTTGATCCTGACAGGAGGTAATCATGGGGACGATTACGAAGGGCCATTCTTCATCTCGGAGTTGGTGAGAGATCTGGATTCCACTCGTGTTTCAGGTAGGTTGATCCTGATGCCAATCCTGAACAATTCTGCAACACAGGCAGGACAACGAGTTTTTCCCCTGGATGGGTTGAACCTGAATCGCACCTTTTCCGGCGATCCATATGGGTCGATCACTGAGCAGATTTATTTCTATCTGAACGACCACCTCTTCCCTGTCGGAGATGCCTACGCAGACCCCACTCTGGAGGCAGTTCCCCGTACCTTCTACCAAGTGCGATTGTTGAACCAGCACTTGAGAAAGAACAATTAGAGCGCAATATTGCGATTGCTTCGGCTTTTGGTGCTCCTTGTACAGTCGTGGTCGACAATCGTTGAGATCCAAGGACTGCTGGGGCTTTGGCAGTCCGAGCTGAGTTGACTATGATCGGTACCCAGATGGCTGGAGGTAGAATTGTCCGAAGTGAAGTACTCTCCATCTACAATTGTAGAGTCCAGAGCATGATGAGCCATCTGGAAATTTTGCTGGGAGAAAAGCAGTCATCAACAGTAACAAAGGAGAAGCTTCCGAAGCTGCCAGGTACAGAAGGTTTTGTTTTTACGCTAATAGAGGATGTTTTTGAACCATTTTATGAATTGGGAGAGAAAGTCTTCGCGGGTTAGAAAGCTGGGTTGGTACATAGTCTGGTA
Source organism: Deltaproteobacteria bacterium (assembly GCA_003541985.1). Lineage (GTDB taxonomy): Bacteria > SAR324 > SAR324 > SAR324 > NAC60-12 > JCVI-SCAAA005. Next base: position 6,332 of record DPLM01000252.1, read on the forward strand.
AATCCCTTTGAGATGCCCAGAGTGGTGCACTACGAAGTAGCCGGAATTCTCTACGGAGTGTGGATGATTGGAAAAGTAGTGAAGGGCAACTGCTGTGCAGTGATTGCCATTGAATTTGAAGTTTAATTTTAAACGAGTAAACGAATGACAGGCAAAGTAGATCTCCTCCTTAAGGGAGGACGGGTGATGGATCCGAGTGTGGGTTTGGACGCACAAAAAGATATTGCTTTCAAGGATGGCAAGATTTTCGCGATTCTGGACTGCAACAGTCCCATCGAGGCCAAGGAGGTTCAAGATGTGTCGGACTGCATTGTGTGTCCAGGGCTGATTGACCTACACACCCACGTCTACTGGGGCGGTACAGGCCTTGGGGTAAATGCTGAAGACATTGCTGGACGTAGTGCAACAACAACTTTTGTTGATGCCGGAAGTGCAGGGGCAGGAAACTTTGGTGGGCTCAAACACTTCATTGCTGACAAGACTGATCTTCGTATTCTGGGATTCCTCAACATTTCCTTTGCGGGTATCTGTGGTTTCAGCAAGAAGAAAGCGAATCTCTTTCCGGAGTGTGAAGATATCCGTTTACTTGATATCGACGAGTGCATGGAAGCGATTGAGAAGTATCGGGATAGCATCGTTGGGATCAAGGTGCGGATTGGCCGTTACGCAAGCGGCAGCGCAGGCATGACGCCACTCCAAATTGCCCGTGAGGTTGGCGAAGAGACAGGTCTGCCATTGATGACCCACGTAGATTTCCCACCACCGGACCGAGATGACGTACTGAATTACCTGCGCCCTGGAGACGTGCTGACGCACTGTTTCCGACCATTCCCCAATGCACCTCTATATGGCAATGGCAGTATTCGGGAAGCTGTCGCGCGCGCGCGGGAACGCGGGATCATCTTTGACTTGGGCCACGGTGGAGGATCACTCTCTTTTCAGGTCAGCCGGAAGATGCTGGAGCAGGATTTCCTCCCGGATACGATCAGCAGCGACGTGCACTTGATGAGTGTTGATGGTCCAGCCTTTGAT
>DPLM01000364.1:0-5308 GCA_003541985.1 Deltaproteobacteria bacterium
GGAACAGTTGCTAACCATAAGCCCCCCATAGTAGCTGAAAACAAGAGAACTGAGTTCGATGTAATTGGCATCATGATGAAAGCTGCAGCCGCAATTGTCCGGCCTAAATAGATCAACGATAGCAAATTTTTCTTTTGATAATATCTTCCCATTGCCCCAGCAGCTATGGTTCCCAAAAGATTTGTCAGGCCAATCACAGCGATCGAAAATGCACCCAACACCGATGTTGTTGATACCCCTATGCTCTGTAAAAAGCTATCCTTAGGAATTCCCATACACATTTCCTCTACCAAAGCTGGAAAATGTGCAGTAATGAAAGCGAGTTGGAAACCACAAGAAAAGAATCCTAAGAAAATCATAATGTAGCTGGGATCCCTAAAAGCCATGCCACAAACTTTTCCTAGACCCTCTTCTAACTCTTTCCGAGTTGCGAAATTGTTTGATCGACAAAAAGGGATAACAATCAAAACCAGTAGAATCGAAGCTGCAAAAGCAAGAAAAACTTCGGACCAAGACATTATCCCAAGTAACCAACTAGCTGTTGGAGGACCAACAATCTGGCCAGCTGATCCCGCCGCTGTTGCAATTCCTAACGAGAGAGAACGATTTTCAGGACTCGTACTTCTCGCAACAACAGCCAAGATCACTCCAAACCCTGTCCCTGCGATTCCAAAACCTACTAAAACTTCTAATATTTGAAGTGCTTCCGGAGTAACTGCATAGCTACTTAGAATTAATCCCAGAGCGTACGCGAGGGCTCCAAGCACAATTGCTTTTCGGTCTCCCCACTTTTCTGCAATAACACTGAAGATTGGTTGTCCAATTCCCCAAGCAAGATTCTGAATAGCAATCGCCAGAGAGAACTCAGAACGAGGCCAAAGGAACTCACTACCAATAGGGATCTGAAAAACCCCAAAGCTCGCCCTGATTGCAAAACCAACCATTAGAATGAAACAACCAGACAACAACACTGGAGTGAACAATAATGCCTTGTTGTCCAAATGCATACTAAAAAAACTCTGTTTCTAGGTCATGAATCGGAGGTTCAAGTAAAGGAAGATTCTTCTAAGGAGGGACTGCATCCTTGGAAATGTCAGCTTTCTTTGATAATTTTTTCTCGGGCTGGTGATTACCAGGCCGAGAAAACAAATATTTTTGGAAGTTTAAGATTTTAATCTCTCTACATCTTCAAGTTTCATCCTGGTCACTGCGGCAACCAAGTCAGGATTCATACTTGTTTCACTATTGACTAGCCTGCGGGCGATTTCAACTCGTTCATGTTCTTGACCACGAAGCATACCCTCTCGATGACCTTGGCGCCCTTTTACTTCAATGGCTTCTATAATTCGATCGCGAATTCTTTTACGTATTTGGTCAACAGGAATGATCAAAGCTGCAAGAACAAGAACCATCAACCACTCGCCAAAGCCCAAGCCAACCGTTCGTAAAACCTCACCTCCCAAGTAAGTGAATAAGATTTGGAGGAAAAAAATCAAGCCAACGACACGCAAGAAATTTTTGTTCTCACCAATATGCTCAAACAAGTCTGTACTCTCAGTACGTGAGTTAAATTTATTAAAATTATTGATGAAAACAAAGAATGCGAAAAATGCTGTTAAAAGTACAGCATTTGGGTTGTAGCCCGGATCTGTTGGTAGTCCACAGCGGCTTTCGTCACAGGCAAAAAAACTACCTAACCCATCACTAGTTAGGAAAAAAAGGCTAAGAATCGCCATTGCAACTCCATTCGTGGAAATGGCAGACCACATATCTGGAGTGATCAGTGGAGCATTTTTGGGGGTTGGTGGCTCCTTCATGTATCGACTCAGCGCAGCCTCTCCGGCAAAGGCAATGGCGGCAAGAGTGTCCATGACAAGGTTAATCCAGAGCATTTGAGTCATGGTAAGCGGTAGGTCCACTCCAAAGAAAGGACCAAAGAAAGCCACGAGGATCGCAGCAACGTTTACCGAAAGTTGGAAAATTAGAAACTTTCTTATAGATTTCAATAACGTCCTTCCATAAAGGACGGCACGAGTAAGTGATGAGAAGTTATCATCCAAAATAACAATATCACTGGACTCCTTTGTCATTTCAGTCCCACTCCCCATGGCGAACCCAACATCCGCATTTTTTACAGCGGGGGCGTCATTAACGCCGTCACCCGTCATGCCCACAACCCAATTGCGTTCCTTGGCAGCTTTAACAAGGCGGCTTTTATCGGTTGGTAAAGCTCTCGCCACTACACAAAGATTCGGTAGCATGTCGCGAACCTGAGCATCAGACATCTCTCCTAATTCTGTGGAGGTCGTCAACACTGGATTATCACCCTGAATAATCCCCATCTCTGTAGCAATCGCACGTGCTGTATTTTTTGCATCACCTGTGATCATGACCACTCGAATTCCTGCAGCTTGAGCCTCTTGAACAGCGACTTTAGCTTCCTGACGAATTTCGTCTCTCAGCCCGAAGACGGTTACTAATGCGAGATTTTGTGGTAGAGAAGGCCCCTCACTAATTGACTCATCAGTCACTGCTAGTCCGATCAAACGCATGGCTCGCTCAGACATCTTATTCATCTCATTCAACAAGTTTTCGTGCGAAGTTAAAGGCTGGTGCTCTCCATTTTCATCTATATAAGCCGTACAATTAGCCAGCACAATTTCTGCAGCTCCCTTGACCATTGTCACTGACCTCTGACCTTTAACCTCTGATGCTGAAAATTTATAGAGGCTTTTAAAGGGGATACTTTGAACAAGCTCTACATCGTCTTTTTCTTTTAGGTTTTCATCTAAGTACCTAAGAAGTGCTTGCTCAGTTGGATTGGCTCCTACAATGACAGGTTTTGGTCCGGTAGTGTCAATGGCAGCGCTGGTGTTGTTGCGCAAAGAGAAGATAATTTCATCGCGCAGGCCATTAGGAATATCATCAAGCTTAGAGTGATGCTTGCCTGTACCATCTAGAGTGTCAGCAACCTGCAATAATCCCTGAGTTAGGGTTCCAGTCTTATCGGAAAACAAAACCGTCAAGCTACCAGCTGTCTCTATTCCAAGTAGCTTCCTCACGAGAACTTTAGCTTTCAAAAGCTTACGCATGTTCATCGAAAGGACTGTTGCAATCATCATGGGGAGTCCTTCCGGAACTACTACCACAATGATGATGATGGCTAATACTATTGCAGTTACAATATCATGAACAATCTCTCCGAATGGCTGCGAAAAGTATACGCCGACACTTTCAGCTTCAATGAAAATATGATTTGACATGAATGCAAAGGCAATCATTACAGAACCAATGTACCCAAAGCGGCTGATTTTTTGCCCTAGATCTGCTAGCTTTTCTTGTAAGGGAGATAAGCGGTCTTCGGCCGAAACCAGCTCTTTCATGGTTTGACCGTATTTAGTCTTGTCACCAACAGCAGTAACCAACATCACACCTTCACCATCATCGACCAAAGCCGCACGTGGAAGTTCGTTTTGCTCTTCATTAATTTTACTTGGATCTTCAGCCGGCACCTTCTTGATGGGTTCTGACTCTCCAGTCAGTGCAGCAGCGTTTACTTCCAGCTTCCCTGAGAGCAAGTACCCATCCGCCGGCACCGTGTCACCCGGTTGTAAAACGACGTGATCACCTGAAACCAGATCGTTGATGCTGATTTCTTGAAGATTGTTATCCCGGAAGGCTTTCACTTTAACTAACGAGGCTTCTTCGAGAAGCTTTTGAAATTCATTCTCGTTACTATATTCTGACCAGGTTGCAACAAGAGTAGCTATCCCCACAGCAATCGCGATCCCAACACCTTCATACCAAGGAGCAAAGCCAATCACTGAGAGGAAAACTGTAATCCCAAGCGCCGCAATTAAAATGATAATAATTGGGTCTTTTAGGTTTGCCAGTAGCTTATCGGAAAAACTCTCTACTTCCTGAGTAGTTACAGCGTTTGATCCATTCTGATTTCTCGACTGTAGCGCTTCTGCTTCAGTCAAACCAGGATACTGAAATTTCATCTAGACTCCTTTGTAAAACCTTGAATCATTACTTTATTGAAATATTTTGACATGATGGATGCTAGCAGATTTTCCCCCTTCGTAAAGTTATTTCTATGTCTTTCTATCCCAAGTTTATTAATGTGAAAATTATGTGACAAATATTTAATTTCATTGATTAAAATTAACTCAATATGATTGTATTGTCTATACGCAGCTTACATTCTACCAAATCAAAATCATGCCACTTAGTACTATTTTCTTACCCACTGGAATTAAAATCGGAAACCATCTCCCCTTCGTTTTAATTGGTGGGATGAATGTGTTGGAGAGCCGTGAGTTAGCACTAAGAACAGCAGAGACCTTTTGTACCCTAACAGAAAAGCTCTCGATCCCTTATGTGTTCAAGGCGTCTTTTGATAAAGCTAATCGCTCCTCGGTTAAATCATTTCGTGGGCCTGGACTTGATCAAGGATTGAAATGGCTAGAGGAGGTTCGTAAGACTTTCAAAGTTCCCATTATCACCGATGTGCACGAGCCTCATCAAGCGAACGCTGTTGCTTCCATAGTTGATATTATACAGCTACCCGCTTTTTTATCGAGGCAAACTGATCTGGTCATAGCGCTTGCTTCAACCCAAAAAGCTATCAACATCAAGAAAGCACAATTCCTTTCTCCCTCTGAAATGGATAATATTCTGCAGAAGTTTGAAAGTGCAGGCAATAACCAACTTATGCTTTGCGAACGTGGGACGATGTTCGGATACAATAATCTAATTGTGGATATATTGGGCTTTGGCTTGATGAAAAAGCTGGGGGCACCTGTAATTTTTGACGCAACTCACGCACTACAACTTCCTGGTGAGCAAGGCTCTGCAGCTGGCGGTCGTAGACATCAACTCCGTGAACTTGCACTCTCAGGCTTAGCCACTGGGATAGCGGGAATCTTTCTGGAAGCTCACCCCAATCCATCTGAGGCAAAATGCGATGGACCCAGTGCATGGCCTTTGAACAAATTGGAAGCTTTATTGGTGCAGATTAAGCAGCAAGATGAGTTGGCGAAAAGCCTGCCGTCAATTGAAGTAGAGTAAGTTAATGGGGACAGGAAATACCCTCTTTTTTTCACAAGGGGGCTGAATAGATTCAGATTTGGAATAGAGTTTTCCAAAATCTTTTAGAAGATTGCCGGCCCATTTCAGCTATGCTTTCAGTCAATGGAATGGATTTTGGACACACCTCGACACAATTCTGAGCGTTGCCACAAGCAGCTATTCCACCGTCGTCCATTAAGGAATCAAGTCTCTCATTGGCAATTAATTTTCCGGT
>DPLM01000364.1:5704-6027 GCA_003541985.1 Deltaproteobacteria bacterium
CTGTATTGAGGGCATGCTTCAACGCAACAGCCACAGGTCATGCACTCTGAGAGCTTGTAAGCGACTCCCTGATGATCTGGTAGAATCTTGTCTCCTGGCCCAAGATCATGGTAACCGTCCATCGGAACCCAAGCCTTAACCCGCTTAAGAGCTTCGAACATTCTTGAGCGGTCCACGGCTAAGTCCCTGACGACAGGAAATTTGCTGAGGGGCTGCAATGTAATGGGTTGCATCAACTTATCAATCAACGCACTACAGGACTGGCGAGTCTTCCCATTGATCACCATGGTGCAAGTTCCACATACTTCTTCTAGACAGTTACA
>DPLM01000408.1 GCA_003541985.1 Deltaproteobacteria bacterium
CCTGGGCAAAATGAATGGGTATCACACCCGATGAAAGGCTTTTAGATTTGGTTATATTCTGACTGATTATTTGTCCCCTCTCTCCAAATGTTTCCATGTGCTGAGCATGAATCTGAGAGCTTTGTTTCAAGACAATATGAGCCTGCTGGGTCACCTCCCTAGATTGCAATAAAATCTCCCGCATCACCTGATCTTCAATAAAAAACCAATTGATACCTAATCGCATTAGAGCAAGCACAAGGATTACAAAACTACTGGCAAGCAGAATACGGGAGGTTAGCCCCAATCGAGACACCATAATATTGCTCGCTTTTGAGAGAAACCCTGTGAAGAAATCTCTCAGAATTCAGAAAAGTCATCACGCATGGGAATGATATCGGAAGGCTTGCTTTGAGGATCAGATTTTGGTTTGGACGGATTGATATTCGAAGTCGTAGCTTTCATTGTCGGTGGGCGTTTCGTCTCTGGATTAAACTTTGTTGCGCCTGTTTTTTTTGCTGGTGCAGGAAGTAAGCGAGCATTATTAGCAGCTTCCTTTTTAGGTTTTAGAGTGTTAATTTGTGTCAATTCAGATGTTTTAGAGGTTCCAATCTGGGTAGCGAGGCGATCCACCAAGTCGCTCAAAATCAGTACTTGGGCAAAGAGTTGTTCCGCTGCAACGGTTCCAGACTCAGCGTTCACTGCTGATTTCTGAGCAACCTTGATCATATCTTGAATAGCTGTGGCCAACTCAGGAGTATGCTTATTTTGATCTGTTGAAGCCTGCTTGATCTCAATGATCAGCCGTTCCGCCTCCCTCATTTTATCTGTTTGCTCAGAGGCAGAAAGAGCAACGTCGCTTACGAGGTCAACAACTTCAACTACAGTCTGCAGGATATTTTGAAGTGCTGCTTCCCCATCGGCAGCAAGCTTTCCGCCATCTCGAGCCTTGGTAACGCTTTCTCTAATCAGTTCACCAATTTCACGAGCAGCTTTCTTGGAGTTTTCTGCCAACTTAGACACTTCATCCGCAACTACCGCAAAACCTTTGCCTTGCTCACCGGCCCTCGCTGCTTCAATCGCTGCATTTGTTGCCAACATCTTCGTTTGGTGAGTAATTGTATCAATTACCTCAATGATATCCGTAATGCGAGTACTTCCTTCCTGAACGCCTCTCATCGCACTGCTAATTTCACTCATCGCCTGAACCCCACTTTCTGCCGCTGCCCGGGCTTCTGCGGAAAGTTCTAAGGTACGTCTTGTATTTTCTTCAACTGAACGAGCCAGGGCGTTAATATCCTCAATCTGCTCTGCTACTTGGATAGAACTTGATGAAAAGATAGCAATCGATGGCAAAGCAATTTCATGCATCACATTGGACGCCAATTCTCCACTAGTTGCCTGCTGCATAGAATCATTAGAAAGCTCAGCAGAATTTTTTGCGACCTGCTCAGAGGCTTTACGAAGTTGTGAAGAAGTATTCAACAATTCCTCAACCGTTACTTTCAGAGGCCTGCTGGCGCTGCTTGTATTCCAAAATATTAATACCGAGAGCAGTGCAAGTATTCCCACAAGTATTATGAGCCACAGTTCGTGTATTGCCGAGAGTTCAGACAGCTTTTCTAAAGTGGCTTGATCAAGTGAGTACCCTTCAAGTGACAGCAGCATTTCTCTTCGGAGAAACAACTCTCCCCCCAGCAGAATCAGCAAAGCCAGGACACAGCCTCCCCAATTCAGAAAACCTCGCATGGAAACAGTCATAATGCGATCTCAGGTTGATTTTTTGGGATATTTACCATTGCTTTTGCAGACAAAACATTTTTTAGTTCAAGAACAATCACGACCCTATCTTCCAACTTGGCCATTCCTGAAATGAATTCGGCGCGAATGTTGGCACTCATCTGTGGAGTCTCTTCAAAACTGACCTCTTCAATTCTGGTTACCCCAATCAAAAAATCTACAATGATTCCCGTGTAAGCATTGCCAAAATCGACAACAATAATGCAGGTTTCATTGGTCGGTGCCGCCTGAGACATCTTGAACTTGGTCCGCAAATCAATCACTGGGATGATCTTTCCACGAAGATTGATTACCCCTTTCATAAAATCAGAGGTATGTGGGACAGGATCAATGTGCATCATGCCCACAACTTCACGAGCCTCAAGAATTTTGATTCCATATTCTTGATTACCCAGTAGAAAAGTGAGTAACTTCCCATCTGAATTTTCAAATAGATCATTCATCAGTTTTTCCCGACTGATCTAGTGTGCTCAATTGATCGTCATGTTGATGTTATGTGAGCGGTGAATCAGCGTCTCTGGATCTAAAATCAATCCGACTCTCCCGTCACCGAGAATGGTTCCCCCTGTGATTCCAGGCAGATTGACAAAAGTCTCTCCAAGATTTTTTACCACAATTTGTTGCCGGTGCAGCAGTTCATCAACCATCAGCCCATATTTTTTCTCACCATATTTGACAACTACAATTATTGCTTCCTCAGGGAGCATCACATCAGCCTCAACATCAAAAAACTCATGAAGCCGCATGATTGGGATAACTTCTCCAGCCAGGATCAAACACTCACTTTCTCGATCTTGAACGTCATAAAGTTGATCCTTCTTTGGAATCAGTGTCAGGTGTACATCAAGAATGGGTAACACAAAGCGATTCTCGCCCAAACGGACCACCAGCCCTTCAATGATTGAAGTCGTCAAGGGCAATTTGATCAAAAAAGCCGTCCCCTTTCCTGCCTCAGTTTCCACGCTGATCTTGCCACGCAGTTTCTCAACCTCTTTCTTCACCACATCCATGCCGACCCCACGGCCAGAGATATCCGTCACTTCCTTTGCTGTTGAAACACCACTCGTAAAGATGAACATGAAAATTTGCTGATCTGTTAAATTTTCTCGCTCGTTGATCAGCCCACGCTCCATGGCTTTTGTAAGTAGTTTCTGACGATCCAATCCCCGCCCGTCATCACGCACTTCAATCAGAATAGAATCCCCAAGGTGGTGTGCTGAAAGCTGGACAGTCCCTTCTGAGGACTTCCCCACTGCTGTTCGTTCCTCAGGAATTTCAATTCCGTGATCGACAGTGTTACGCATGATATGCATCAGAGGGGCATAGATACTATCTATGATTGTCTTATCGACCAACGTATCTTCTCCCTCAATGGTGAGCTTGACCTGCTTACCAGATTTTTTTGAGAGATCTCTCATTTGCCTTGTCAGCTTTGAAAAGACATTCTTGACCGGAAACATGCGAATACTGAGAATCCGATCCCGAAGTTGCTCTGTGATTTTATTCAACTGATCCAGTCGGTCATGTAATTCACGGTCTTCCAAATTGGCAATGGTTGGATTCTGGGACAAAACCGAGAGCGCAACCACCATTTCACCAATGAACTCAGACAGCTCATCAAGTTTTAATGCAGGAATTTTAAGCATATCCATGATTTGAGTTACTGCCACGTTCTCATTCGTTGTTGTAACCTCATTGGTGGGAGGCTTCGAAGCACTCGTGGAAATCTGGCCCGCTTCAGGGTGATTTTCCATCAGAGTTTTTTGATCTGTAATGTGAGGTGGCG
>DPLM01000264.1 GCA_003541985.1 Deltaproteobacteria bacterium
CTTCACAATTTGTTGAATGTAGTCCAATGAACCAAGCTGATACTTTGCCACTGAAAGCAAGAATAACCCGGTCTGCCGGGCATGTTGATAGGCTTCTTCAACCGTTAGATTATCTCCCACGATACCCTGAATGAACTTTCCATCTGAGTTGCGTGGTCCTTGACCTGATATATATAGAAAGCCTCCTACTTCTAATCCCGGGACATAGTTTGCGACTGGTTTTGGCAAAGGTGGTAGTTCCAACCCCATTTCCTGAAGTCTTTTTTCAAAACTCATAAAATCTCTTTAATTTTATTTTACATTTAACGTTTTTCTCACAATATTGTGTTTTATTTTTAAATAATCTTACTTAATTTATGAATTAAAAATTCCAAATAATTTCTTTTAGTCATACAGAAATATATTTAGACTTCTAACATATAATTAGCTTCAAAAATTTATTGGATGCCAAATATGCCAAGCTTATCCAATAATGTCGACAAAAAAATCTTGCTAATTCAAAGTAAAGAACATTACTTTCCCCTCAACTATCCAGCACTTCTGTTGGAATAGTTTTTCTTCCCCTTTTCAGAGGAGAGCTATGAAGATATTTAAATCGCTGGGTCTCTTTGTTTCCGCATGTTTGACCTGTGGAATCGCGACCGCAGCAGATCATCACGTGAAGTGGCATGACGATGGTAAGGTTGATCTAGTCATGGAAGATGGGACAACTATTTCAACAACACGAGAAGAGCTGGGATCCTTGTTTGGCCCGGATCAGAAGCCATTTGATGGGGTAAGTATTTCAGTGACTGTCAATTCTGGTGGTCCAAAAGGTGGAATTTCAGGACCACTGTATAGTTTCCGTCCAATTTGGGAGGAGCTTACCGGTGGTAAGTTAGAAATCGTAGAGCTACCATTTGGAGAACATTACACCAAGATGATGTTAGATCTCCGCAACGGTACCGGCCAGTACGACGCCTTCATGGTTGGAGCCTTCTGGTATGGGGACATCGTTCCCAACGGCTACGCATTCCCTATTGATGACTTTATGACCACTGGAGAGTATCCGCAGTGGACCTATGATTCAATGCCTCAGTCATTGAAAACACTGCACACCTGGGAAGGTGTCGGTTACGGAGTGCTCAACGACGGGGACGGACAAGTTCTTTACTACCGCAGAGATGCCCTAGCTAATCCAGAATGGCGCGCTGGTTTCAAGAAAGAATATGGCTACAGTATGCCTGTCCCACCAAAGACCTGGCAGCAGATGCTGGACATCAGCAACTACTTCAATGGCAAAAATTGGGATAGTAATGATCCTGATCCTGATTCGGGAACGGTCCTTCACCTGAAAGTTGGTGAGCAGGGGCACTATCACTTCCAGTCACTGTCGGCTTCCTTTGCCATCACACCTGGGCCCGAATTGGATCAGCACCACAACGTCTATTGGTTTGACCCCACCAACATGAAACCGTTGATCAATAGCCCTGGGCACGTTGCAGCTCTTGAGTTTCTACAGGAGTTACACAAGACTGGGCCTTCCGCACAAGTTGGCTGGAGCTTGGGAGAAGCTTGGGACTACTTCCTGCGAGGCAAATCAGTCTTTGTCTTCAGTTGGGGTGATGTTGGCTCACTCTGTCAGGATACTTCTCGTTCAAAGATTCAGGGAGTTTGTGCTTCTTCCATCCTACCCTCTTCAGACACCTACTACGATCACAAGAATAAGAAGTTTGTGAAGACTACCAATCCTGTGAAGGTAGGAAACACGACTGGTGGATCGTGGCATGGTGTAATTTCCAACTACTCTGCAAATCCAGAAGCCACCTACTCACTACTATCCCTGATGGCGATTAAGCCAGCCTCAATCTGGCTAGCTCAGAACGGTTGGACCGGTGTGGATCCAGGCTTCACCTACCAGTTCCTAGAGCCACAAGGTGAAGCTGGCTTGGGAGAGTATCTGGACGCTGGATGGTCCGAGGCAGACGTGAAGGACTATCTGAAGGCCTACTATGAGACCTTCTTTGCCGATACCTTTCTGCCTTACCTACGGATTCCAGGCTCATTCGAGTACTGGGACATCTTAGACAAAAACCTCTCAGCTACCATGAGTGGTGAGATCTCTGCCAAGCAGGCGCTAGACAACACTGCCAAGACCTGGGAGCAGATCACTGACCGGCTGGGTCGAGATCAGCAATTGGGCTACTATCAATCTGCGATAGGCTACAAGTAAACCCTACCGAGCTGTCAAGTATGGAAGGATTCCATACTTGACAGTCTTTCGGATCTAAAACAGCTCGTGATCGATCACAAGACTCCCTTATGAAAACACACCGAAATACAAAAGCGCGCTTTGTGTTTTTACTGCCAGCTGCAATTTGGGTGTTAACATTCACTATCTTTCCACTAGTTTACTCGCTCTATATTAGTGTTCACAAAGTAGAAACTAAGATGAATGTGAGTCGTGAGAAAGTTCCCATGTTGGATGCAAGTGGGAACCCTGTTTTGGATGCGAAAGGCAACCCCAGAACTAAGATTAAAATCAACAGAGAAAAGATTTCAACCTGGACAAATATTGGTTTTACTAATTTCAAGAGATTAGCTGAAGATCCACAGGTTCATTCTGCTATAAAAGTTACTTCAATTTTTGTATTAGTCGCGGTTCCGTCTCAATTAGTATTGGGTATTCTGCTAGCTCTTTTATTCAATCAGCGTCTATGGGCTAGATCGTTTCTCAGGGCAGTCATGCTT
>DPLM01000185.1:0-1833 GCA_003541985.1 Deltaproteobacteria bacterium
TCTGGGTAAATTTTAAAGTATTTGCAATTTTGCCACTAACGTTTGTTTTTACAATGAGTCAGTTTCCCTTGATTAAAAAATACCAGATTGAAGAATAACTAAATATCATTTTTTTCTAATGCAAAGAAACCAGGAGATTTATTTCCTTCCAACCACTCCAAAAAAGCTCCTCCTGCTGTCGAAACATAACTGAACAATTCTGTTACTTCGGCAACATTAAGAGCCGCAACGGTATCTCCACCCCCTGCAACCGTAAGTAATTTTCCTGTCTTTGTTAATTTGGCAGCTTGCTTCGCAACAGCAAAAGTCCCTTCACCAAATGGCTTGACTTCAAAAGCTCCAAGAGGCCCATTCCAAAGTAAAGTTTGGCATGTCCTAAGATGGTTTTTGAAAAGTTCAATTGAGTCTGGCCCGACATCAAGAATCATCTGATCTTCAGCTACATGATCAATGTGAACAGTTTTGAAAAACGCATCGGTGCTCAGAGTATTTGCTATCACAGCATCAACTGGTAACAAAATCTCACAGCCACACTCCTCCGCCTTTCCTAAGATGGCTCTAGCCGTTTCAACTAAATCAAATTCTACTAAGGATTTTCCAATGCTTATTCCCTTAGCTAGAAGAAAGGTGTTTGCCATCCCTCCACCAATGATCAACTTATCCATTCTTGGTACTAAATGCTGGAGCACATCGATTTTACTGGACACTTTCGCTCCACCAATTATTGCTGTAACTGGACGTTTGGGATAACCTAGTACTGTTTGAAGTGCCTCCAGTTCAGCTACCATACTTGGGCCGGCATATGATGGAAGGAACTTACTGATAGCATGGGTTGAAGCATGGGCTCGGTGGGCTGCAGAAAAGGCATCATTCACATAAATATCTGCATGATCAGCAAGCTGCCTAGCAAACTTGGCATCATTTGCTTCTTCCTCAATGTGAAAACGAAGATTTTCAAGTAAAGCTACCTCACCAGATCTCATACCTTTCGTTTTAGCTACTGCTTCTTGACCCACAGATTCTTCGATGAATTCAATTTTAAGTTTTGATAATTGAGCCAATAAAGCTGCTACAGGTTTCAGGGACATTTCAGCATTGAATTTTCCCTTGGGCCTTCCCAAATGGCTAGTCACGATAACAATCGCTCCAGCATTATTCAAATACTCAAGAGTTGGAATAAATCTTTTTATTCGTGTATCATCAGTGACTTTACCTCGTGACATAGGCACATTTAAATCAGCTCTTAAGGAGATTTTTTTTCCCTGCAATTCAACTCGGTCAAGTTTTCGCAAATTTTCCATCAATAGCTCTTCAACACTGTAAAAAAATATTTGAAATCATGGGTACTTAAAAGGAACTTACTACGAATAATTCTTACAATTATTCAAAAGTATATCAAATTAATTCCAAGCACCAGTTTACCTAAAAGTTACGTCTAAATCGTTAGATTTTATCTTAACTAAGTTGTCTAACTAGATTTCTACAGCTCTGGCACCTCCAATTAAAATTCTAACGTTTAAATAACTAAAGGTGATGAAAACAGTAGCTCTCACAGGATCTATACCAGGCGCTTCGGAAAAACTAGACGTAACAGTACCGGCTGTAACCATGTAACTACAACAATTTAGAGGAAAAAATTGGTTTACCTTTTTTGGGTCGGGGTAGGAAGGGTATCCGGTGGGCTGACGCTGGAACGGTGATCTTTGAGTGATTTCAGCAACTAGAAGAACAACTCAGATACTCTGAAGAAGCCATCTAATAATTTGCGGGGTATTGCAGGCGGACGGATTGGATTCCAAGTCCTCCTTACGGTGAAATACTTCAAGCTGAATG
>DPLM01000185.1:2239-5276 GCA_003541985.1 Deltaproteobacteria bacterium
ATTTTCTCCGTTGAATAAAATTTGATTTTACCATCATGGTAAGTTTACCAGACCATACTTCTATTATATATAAGCGATTAGTTAAAACCTACGCCTTTTTATTTCCACTCACTCATGTTCTCTGAAAGGGCAAAAAAAGTATTGCTCTTAAAGAGCTTACCGATAAGCCTCTTTTGCGACGAGAAAAAGACTCTCCGACAAGGATGTTACTTCATAGCTTTCTTACCGAACAAAAGATTGATTGGTGCGAAGGTATCGAGGCAGGCCGTAATGAATCCGCTAAACGAGGTGTCATCGTGGGGCTGGGTATTTCTTTCATCTCCACAAATACTATCACAGCTTCAGTCGAGAAAGGACGTTTGGAAGTTTTGGATCTAGCCAGTACGTCGCTCGATCGACATTGGTATTTGATGCGTCTTCAAAAAAAACTAATTCTAGCGAGCCTTTTTTTGGAAATTTCTTGAAACAACCTGTTGGAACTCCATCCTGGAGCCCTAAAGAAACCTCCTTAACTTCAATTCTCTGAACTCAGATAGACCTTGTCAGCCCAGTGGAGGTCTGATAAATTAATATCTTTTCACTCTTGAATAGAGAGTTTTTTTATGGCAAGCGAAAAAGTTGTTCACCTTACAGATGAATCCTTTGATGAGCAAACAGGATCTGGCTACGTAATGATTGATTTCTGGGCTGAGTGGTGTGGACCATGTCGAGCATTGGCACCAGTGATAGATTCCATCGCAGAATCTCATGGTGAGCAAATTAAAGTTTGCAAACTCGACGTCGATTCCAATCAACGAGCTGCTGTTCGCTTCGGAGTCAGAGGAATTCCTACCGTCATTATGATGAAAGACGGCAAGCTTGTGGATCAAGTAGTGGGCAACGACCCCAGTAAAATTCGTTCAATGGCTGAGAAAGCTGTTGAAGCTGCTTAATCTTCTGCTTTCCTTGAAACTTGCGAACCTGGCTTCTCCTGCTGACATATTGTGGTACTCGCTACGCAGGTTGGCAGGTTCAGCCCGCTCTTCCCACAGTCGAAGGTGAAATTGAAAAAGCCCTCCAGCAGCTGACAGGGACTTTCCATAAAGTGCTTGGCAGCGGTAGAACTGACGCTGGTGTACATGCTCTCAATTATCCTGCCCATTTTCAAAGTTCCCAAAATTTAACACCTAAAGAGTGGCATAGGGCACTCAATGGACTATTGCCTCCTGACATCGTAGTGCGCAATGTAGTTGAGAAATCTACTGACTTTCATGCCCGCCATGATTCAATCGGCAAACGCTACGCATATCTCATTCATAATGCAAAGGAAAGGAATCCATTTGCTGAAAATCATTCGTGGTGGATTCGTCAATCTTTAGATGTGAAGGCAATGAGAATGGCCGCCAAATGTTTGGTAGGGAGACATGACTTTTCTTCTTTCAGAGCTCGCCATTGTAACGGGCCCGATCCTGTAAAAGATTTGCGAGAAATTACGATAGGTAAGACCGTTTCCCCTTGGGGCAATCTCATTATGGAGTTTGAAGCAAACTCATTTCTGCAGCATATGGTGCGAATTCTTGCTGGTACGCTTGTGGATGTAGGCTTAAGAAAGAGAAAGTCAATTTCGATAGAAGAGATTTTGAAGCAGCGGGACCGTACACAAGCGGGGCAAACTGCGCCATCCGAAGGCCTTTATCAACTTGCTGTACACTATCCAGATGGTCTAGTAAGCTGGCCTAAAGAATTATTGATTAACCCTTTTAGAGTAATTCAAAACCTTGAGGAGCGCGGTAAGTATATCATTGATCCTCATTGTTAGGTGAAAACACATCCAACAAGTGTTGACGCAACAAGACAGGCAAATTGAGTCCAAACGATTGATGAAGCATCATTATAGACAGGTGGAACAGAATCATTGAAGATTTGACCTGTTCAGGCAAAGCCAAGAAATATGATTCCTGGTTCAACTGAACTAGGGCTCCTCGCTTTTGCAATTGTTGTCCCTTGAAGAAAATTCTGAGATAGGGGGTTGCACAGCTTCGAGATCTTTTGCGTTCAGGTAGATCTCTGTCCATGAAGGCCACACCTAATTGAAGAACGAATCTCCGGCTTTTTTCTAAATTTAAGGTTGTACCATCAGGAGTTGGGATTTTTAAAGGGAAAGGCATTAAACTACTGATCTTTACGCTATGATCCTTGTCACGTGAACGTTCTTCTTTTAAAACCTCCTCATCCAGTTCAGGATCACTCTCCCACACTTCAACTACTTCCTCACGTTTCCAGCGGGTACCCTCAAGATGTTCGGCTTCTAATATTCCTAATATCCACTCTCGCAGGTCAACTAATTCATGATTTCCCAAGTTGAAAAACGCTTCTTGTTCTAGTTGCTGGGACGTTGTGTAGTCTTCGTTCCGAGGAGTAAGAAATGGAGATGAAGTGCTGTAAACACTCTTGAGATTCTTGTTGATTTTTTTAAGTAGAGGGTGCAATCGCTTTAACAGTACTTCAAAGGCATCTTCACTATCTTCTGTTAGTGAAACTAGTTTCCCTCCAGTCTGTTTCTCTAATTCTCTGCTGATTGGTTCGGCAACAGGCTCGGCTTCACTTCCATGATCAAAAGCTATCTTCTCTGTGCTGGAAACAATCAAAGGCTCCACTACCTTGGATCCGAATTTAGGATCTTCACCCATTAAGGAAGATTTGTCTCTTTTATTTCTGGGAGTTTTCAGAGAACTTTGAACACTCTGGTGATCCATAACAAATCTATCTTCCTCCTTTGAAATTTCTGGATGCCATGGCTTAGGGCTACCTTTCAATTTTGGGTTGCTTGGATGGTGATGTACTAATTCCCGCACTAATTGTTCTACCGTCCGAAAATCTACTTTACGAACCTCCTCAAAGATTTCTGAGGGACCCAAACGAAGTGAAACTTTCAAACGGCGTCGCATCCATCCAACAATTAGGTCATCGCCTAAACCTTGAAAAATACGTGATAAAAAAAAGCGATTCTTCAAAATCAGGTAAGTCTGATAATCTCTTGAGAACAGTGAATGCAGAC
>DPLM01000194.1 GCA_003541985.1 Deltaproteobacteria bacterium
TTACTGCTCGCAAAGAAGTTCAGCAACTCCAGAACGAGGGTGTTCGTGTCCTAATAACAGACCATCACCTAGCTCTCCCAGATTCTCTCCCAGAGACTGTTACCGTCAATCCAAACCATCCAGCTTGTTCTTATCCGTTTAAAAAAATTTCTGGCTGCGGTGTGGCCTTCAAACTAGTGATGGCTTTACGCAAAGCCCTACGAGACGTTGCTTGGTGGAATGAAAGACGGCCAGAACCAAATCTAAAGCAGTTGCTTGATTTTGCTGCGCTGGGAACAGTTGCAGATGTGGTCGATCTGCGTGATGAAAATCGTTTGTTTGTCCATGCGGGTCTACAGTTAATGAACAATCAACCAAGGCCCGCAATCCAAGCGTTAAAGCAGGTCAAAAAGGTTGATGGAGAGATTACCGCAACGACACTAGGATTTAAGTTTGCACCCCTGATGAATGCTGCGGGTCGTCTTTATGATGCTTCATTGGCAGTAGAACTATTGCTGAGTTCAACTTTAGACCAGGCATTGCCAATTGCCCAGCAACTCAATGATATGAATGAAGAGCGGCGCAACATAGAACAGGAGATGTTGACCATTGCCTTTGAGCAAGCGGGTCAGCAGGAAGGCCGGAAAGGTTTGGTGCTTGCCTCAGGTCAGTTTCATGAGGGAATCAATGGGATTGTTGCTGCACGTTTAGCTGAAAAGACCTTCAAACCAACGATTCTGTTAAGTACTGCCAACCCTGAACGATACACGGGCTCAGGACGGTCAGCGATTCCAGACTTTCACCTCAAAGAAGCGCTGCAGGAGTGTGCCGACCAGCTAGTTCGTTTTGGTGGTCATGCGGGTGCTGCAGGATGTACAGTTGCTCCTGAAAATCTTGAGGCTTTCCGCACTGCTTTTGCAAGAATCTGTGAAGACTGGTTGCCTAAGCAACTGAGGCCACAGCTACTGCTGGATGGGAAGCTGCCGCAACAGGGACCAGATGCATTTTTGGTAGAGCAAATTCAACAACTTGAACCCTTTGGTGCGGCAAATCCAGAGCCACTCTTTGCGTTGTCAACCCCACAAAAGGAATTTCAGTTACTTAAGGAGCATCACGTGAAGTGGATACTTTCTCGCTCTACAGAAGTTATTGGATGGAATTTTGCTGAGCATTTGCAGGGAGTTAAACCACATCAACTAGCGGTGACAGTTGGTTTCAATGAGTTCAGAGGACAACGCAAAATTCAGATGTTGCTCAAGGAAATCCAAGCATAAATACAGAGCCTGTTTTGCTTTGCAGCGTCCAGTCCAGAGGAAGCTGAGCATCTTGGAGAACTGCTATTACAGAAGAGATTGGTGGCTTGTACTAATTTATCCCGAGAAATGAAGTCGATCTTCTGTTGGTAAGGCAGCTTGGATCAATCAAAAGAACATTCGATGCCTGCGAAAACTATGCAGGATCACCCTTCGGTCACTCAGCAGCCTCTTAGTGAAAATCACCCCTATGATCGTCCCTGTCTGTTGGCCTTGCTCATTCTGGGAGGCAATCTGGACTTTTCAAATTGGATCAAGGAGGAAACCCATTCTCAGGAGTTGATTGGATGAGTAGTGTTCGGACAAAACGAATTGTGCTACTTTGGCTTGGCACAACTTTTTTGATTTTGGGAGGAGTTGCTTCTGCTGTGATGAGCTTGGTTGATCCCAAGAGCCATGTGAGTACTCAGATCCAAACAGTCACAATTGAAGAACCTCAATCGATTCCTTTCGGGGTTGATTCTTCAGAAGTATCAAGTGATAACGCAACCCAGGTGGTAGAATCAGCATTGCCACTACCGAAGGGATCTGTCCGAGCCGCTCTGCTAGAAGTTGATCAACCCTATTGGGAAGTGATCGATCGACAGCGCTTGGGCATGGTTACTGAGAATTGGCAAACAGTCCTGATTCAGAATCACCACAAGCTGGACTACACGATCATTCCTGAATATACCCGTGACTGGGAATGGATTCAGGATGGTAGGAAAATCAAGGTTCAGTTTCATACTGAAGTTGATGCAATGAAGGATATTCTGTCACGCAAAAAATTGGGTAAATTTGCAGTACAGATGACCTCTTTACCGTTCACTGATTTTCCTAAAGCATTGGAGTTGCTACAACTGCTAGTGCAGGATGGTCATTATGCCTACTTACACCGTACGGGAGACAAGTTTGAAGGAATGGTTTGGTACCGTGTGAGAATCGGGTTTTTCCAAGGTGCAGAAGAAGCACAGTTAGTAGGCCAGGAGGTATTTGAGAAATACTCCAAAAGTGGTGAGTTTACTGGAGACTATTGGGCGGTAGTCCCAACTTCACGAGAACTATCGCGTAATCTAATTGATCTTCAACAACCGATTACCAAACCTTGGACCATCGAATTGCCAATCGAGGAAGACTTGACAGTAGCGAGCGCTCTGTTACCCACGTTTATTGAGCATACAAGCTTCAGTTACCTATCCCAGCGGTTCGATAGAGAAACAAATAAATTGCAATTTCGTATTCGTGTGGGATTTTTTGAGACAACTGGGGAAGCCCGTTCTAATATGTATTCACTGCGTAATCACTACAGAGGCTTCCGGAATGCCCGCATTGTCAAACTTTAGGATGCCAACGCTGCAAAAATTCAGTAAGTAGCGCGGGTTCCAATTGAAAAGTTGGTCCACGAGTCGGCACCAGTACCTCGTGCTCCAGACAAAATAACTCACAGATTTCTGAGAAGCAAAAATCTCCGCTTGCATAGGAAGGCCGAATCTCCAGCACCTTGGTCCCTACCGGCATCCAAAGAGCATTTGTCAATCCGGCTCCATGTGGAGCCACCATGTGAGTCACTCCACTAAAAAATTGGATTTGCTTTTCGAGTGACCAATCCTCCAGTTCGACTATCCCATAACCATAGCGATCCAGTATCGGTAGTAACTCCTGCTCATTCTGCAAGTGCCGACGCTTTACACGTCGACGAGAAATATAAATTCGGCTATTAAAACCAGTGCAGGCATTGCTGCTACCGAGATAGTTTTGGCGAAGGTACTCTACAGAGTTTGTAATATCTTGATGAGACGGCTTTTCAGGAATAGTGAGCGATTCACATTGAAAGGTTCGTGGGGGTAAAACGGTGAACCTGATTCGGAGTTGCTGAAGAAAAGTGATGTAATTTACTGGTAACCACCAAGGCAGTAACCAGTGACTTTCCCTTTGTGTGAGCACTTGAGGAATGAGTTCTGTACAGAGATGATAGTAGCTGTGAAAATGAGGATGGATACCGAGATGAAAGCACCCTGAGAGTCTTTGTGTTTTTGCACTGAGATTAGGGATTTTTCCAGAAAGACGCTGGTTAAAGCGGTTGAAATTTTCTCCGTTTGTAGGATTGCTTTGGGGATCGAGTAAGTTCCAGCGAAAGTGATTCCCATGGAAGTATAGCCAATCGATGGAGCGGACGAGTCCATCCTGCGCATCAAGGAAGGCCTGCTGAATCTGCATTCAGATATTGTATTGCTGACGATAGTACTCTCGATAAGATCCAGAGGTCACTTGCTCCGCCCAAGCTTGATTGTTGAGATACCAGCGAATGGTTTGTAAGAGCCCAGTCTGGAAATCCAAGTCTGGGGACCACTTCAATTCTCGTAGCATTTTCTGTGGATCAATTGCGTAGCGCTGATCGTGGCCTGGTCGGTCTTTGACAAAGGTAATCAGTTGGCGGAAGGAAGCCTCCCCACTTCGGCTTAGCTCTTTGTCTAACAGATCGCAGATAAGATGCACTACATCCAGATTGCGCCATTCATTTGACCCTCCGATGTTATAGCATTCACCTGTTCGCCCCTTGTGGAAAACTAAGTCGAGAGCTCGGCAGTGATCCTTGACGTGTAGCCAGTCCCTGATGTTGCTGCCGTCCCCATAGATAGGCAACGAGCGTTCTGTCAGACAATTGTGAATCAGTAGTGGAATCAGCTTCTCAGGAAACTGAAATGGACCATAGTTGTTCGAGCAATTGGTCGTGACAACATTAAGTCCATAGGTGTAATGGTAAGCTCGAACCAGATGGTCGCTACTGGCTTTACTGGCAGAGTAAGGTGAGTTTGGGGCATAGGGAGTTGCTTCATGAAAAGTTCCCTTTGGGCC